>CAXUCQ010000563.1:2032-2391 GCA_964249295.1 uncultured Armatimonadales bacterium
CAGTGCCACGGCAGTGGCGAGAGAATGTTTTCGTAGAGTCATATGCTTTCCCAATCCGATCCTGAAGACGCTGGCTCCGCGACTACATCGAGCCAAACTGCTGATGGCGTAAAGGTTTTATTGCCGACGTGCGACATTGCAACACGGGCAGTATACCCCGCATCATCCGTTTCCGCAAGTCTGAATCCGAGTCTTCATAAACAATTTTTTGAAACGTAGGGCATCGCACGAAACAGATGAAGCCTGAATGCTTTCCTGCCTATGCTGTCAGCGCTTTGGCTTCAGATGCTCGTCCAGCCAGGCGAGATTGCGGGCCAGGCGGTCGAGGCGCATGTCCGGCGGCCCGTTGCGTGACAAAC
>CAXUCQ010000564.1:0-2381 GCA_964249295.1 uncultured Armatimonadales bacterium
CCGACTGCCTGAACCGCTACGGCGCGCGCCTGGCGGGCGGCGACACCAACGCCGCCCCGGACGGCTTGGTGCTGAGCGTGACCCAGATGGGCAGCGTGCCGGCGGACGAGGCCATGACGCGGGCCGGCGCGCGGGTGGGGGACGCGCTGCTGGTGACGGGGACGCTGGGCAACTCCGCCGCCGGCCTCCGACTGCTTTCCGAGCACGGCTACCCGCGCGGCGAGAAGCTTAACCCGTTCACGGTGGCGGCACACCGGCGTCCCCAGCCGCGCGTGCTCGCGGGACGGGCCGCCGCGCGGACGCGCCGTGTGCGGGCGGCGACGGACCTCAGCGACGGGCTGGTGGGGGACGTGCGGAATCTGTGCGCCGCGTCGGGCGTCGGCGCGCGCCTGGAAACGGCGCTGCTGCCGCTGTCCGACGATCTGCGCCCGGCGGCGGCGGCACTCGGGTGCGACCCCATCCTGCTGGCGCTGCAAGGCGGCGAGGATTACGAGCTGCTGCTGTCGGTCGCGCCGGCGGACGTAGACGCAGTGCGCGCCGCCGTGGAAGCCACGGGCGTCCCGGCCACGGTTGTCGGTGAGGTCGTCAAGGCCGGGCTGCGCGTCATCGGCCCCGACGGTGCGGGCGAGTTTTCCTTCAAGGCTCAGGGCTGGGACCACTTCAGGGCATGATGGTGGCGGCAAACGAGACGCGGACATTCGAGACACACGGCCCGGCGGGGACGCGGGCGCTGGCCGAGCGGCTGGGCCGGCTGGCGCGGCCCGGCGACGTGCTGTGCCTGGTCGGCGAGCTGGGCGCGGGCAAGACGACCTTCACGCAGGGGCTGGCGCTCGGTCTGGGCCTGCCGCCGGATGAGCCGGTGAACTCGCCGACGTTCATGCTGGTCGCCGAACATCCCGGCGGCCGCCTCCCCCTGTACCACTTCGACGTGTACCGTCTTTCCGACTCCTCCGGCCTGTACGATCTGGCTTTCGACGAATATCTTGACGCGGGCGGCGTTTTGGTCATCGAGTGGGCTGATAAAATTGCCGACGCTCTGCCACCGGACCGCCTGGATGTCGTCTTTTCGTCCACAGGTGAAGAATCGCGCTTTCTCGCCTTCACGGCCCACGGCGCCCAGGCCGACGCCGTTCTGCGGGGGCTGACTGCAGAGGACGCCCCATGACGTTCCTGGTCCTGGACACGAGCGGCGATTATGCCGTGCTGGCGCTGGCCTCGGAGGAGGGGAGTGTCGAGGCGGCGACCGTCTTTGAAGGCCGGCGCACGCTGTCCCGGCGACTGATGGGGCAGATCGATGCGCTGCTGACGACCAATGGGCAGACGCTGGCCGACCTGTCCGCGCTGGCCGTGGGCGTGGGGCCGGGGTCGTTCACGGGCGTGCGCGTCGGCGTGACCACGGCGAAGACGCTGGCGCAGGTCACGGGCAAGCCGCTGGTCGGCGTCGTGACTCTGGAAGCCTACGCGGACGGCTGGCGGGACGGCCCGACGGTCGTCGTGCCGATGCTGCCGTCGCGGCGCGGCGAGGTCTACGCGGCGGTCTATGCCGGGGGTGAGGTTCAAGAAGCGCCATTCGCCGAGAGCCACGAGGCCGTGACCGCGCGGCTGGCCGCGCTCGCCGAGCAGGGGGGCGTCGTCGCGTGCGGCGCGACGGCGTTCCTGTCGGCGGGGTCGGCGGGCCGGTTCTCGACGCTGGCGCAGCCGTTCGCGCCGCCTGATGGGCTGGCGCGGCTGGCGGCGCGGCGTCTGCAGGCGGGCGATGTGGACGATCCGCTGGCGCTGGTGCCGTTGTATGTCGTCGCGCCGTCGATCAGCACGCCGCGCCGCCCCGCCGAAGTGCTGCCGGGGGGGACGCCGTGACGCTCGCTCCGGGCCGCTATCTGTCCTTCGACGCCATCGCGGAGGACTACGATCAGACCCGCGTCATCCCCCCGGACATCCTGGACGCCGTCGCGCGCCTGTGCGCGGCCACGGCGCGTTTATCTTCCGGCGGATGGTTTTTGGACGCGGGGGTGGGGACGGGCCGCTTCCCCCTCCCGCTGAGCCGTCAGGACCCCGGTCAAATCGTGGGCGTGGACATTTCGCGGCCGATGATGGGGCGCGCGCGGGCCAAAGCAGCGTCGGGTGATCCGGCGCTGGTCCAGGGAGACCTGCAGCGGCTGCCGTTCCGGCGCGGCGTGTTCCGGGGCGCCCTGGTCGTCCACATCCTGCACCTGATCGAGTCGTGGGAGTTGGTGATCGCGGAACTGCGGCGCGCGCTCGAACGTTCGGCGCTGAGCGTCTTCTTCCAACCGATCGTCGCGCTCGCCGACGAGCGGCTGTGCGGATTCGAGGCGCTCGTCCGTTGGCGCCATCCGGAAGCGGGGTTCATCGTCCCGACGGAG
>CAXUCQ010000565.1:0-625 GCA_964249295.1 uncultured Armatimonadales bacterium
CGGCCTGGGGGAAGGGCGGCCACGGGGGGCCGCCCCTACGCGCATACTAGCGCTGGCTCATCACCCTGTAGGGGCAGGCCCCTGTGCCTGCCTTCCTCTTTGCCGTGCCTGCCGGTCCGGCGCAGCGGGTACAATCATTGCGTGCCTGTTTTCCTGCGACTGCTGTCTTACCTGCGCCCGTACAAGTGGCGCGTGGTTTTGGGGTTCACGTTCCTGCTGGGGAGCGTGGCGCTGGAGCTGGCGCCGCCGCTGGTGTGGAAGGTCGTGGTGGACGACGTCGTGGTGCGGCGTCAGACCGCGATGCTGTGGCCGGCGATCGTGGCGCTGACGGCGATCCAGGGGGCGACGACTCTGCTGTCGGCGTGGCGGACGCGGCTGCTGGAGTGGGTGGGGCAATTTTTCGTCTTCGACCTGCGCAACGACCTGTACGACAAGCTGGCCGGGCAGTCGCTGGCGTTCTACAACGAGACCCGGACGGGCGACCTGATGAGCCGCGTCTCGTCGGACGTGGACGCCGTGCAGCAGGTGGTGATCCAGGGGACGGACTCGGTGGTGGCGAACTTTCTGCGATTGGCGGGCGTGGCGATCATCTTCTGCTCGCTAAATTTGAGGCTCGGGCTGGCGA
>CAXUCQ010000565.1:635-2376 GCA_964249295.1 uncultured Armatimonadales bacterium
GATCTTGATCGTCGGCGCGCTGCTCAAGAAGTTCAACGGGCGGGTCAAGGCGTTCTACAAGGCGGCCCGCGCGGGGCAGGGGGCGGTGACGGCCAAGCTGCAGGACGACCTGAGCGGCATCCGGGTCATCAAGGCGTTCGCCCGCGTGGACGCCGAAGCGGCGTCGTTCCGGGCCGTGTCCCGCAAGTACCTGGACGACAACCTGGGGGCGGTGCGGCTGCGGGCGACGTTCTTCCCGTTCGTGCGCTGGATCGCGGGGTTCGGCAACACGATCACCATCGGCTACGGCGCGTGGCTGATCCTGCACGGGCAGTTCACGGTCGGCGGCCTGGTCGCTTACCGGGGGTACGGGCGCTACTTCTTCGGCCCCATCGACGACCTGACTCAGATCAACGACACGGTGCAGCGGGCCGTGGCCGCCGGGGGGCGGCTGTTCGAGGTCCTGGACGCGCCGGTCTCGGTCGAGGACGCCCCGGACGCCCCGGCGCTGCCGGACGTGGCGGGCGACATCGTCTTTGACCACGTGGGGTTCGGCTACGCTCAGGGCGCCCGGCCCGTGCTGCACGACCTGTCGCTGCGCATCCGGCCCGGCCAGACCGCCGCGCTGGTGGGCGAGTCGGGGGCGGGCAAGAGCACGATCCTGGCGCTGGCGTCGCGCTTCTGGGACCCGACGGCGGGCCGGATCTCTATCGACGGCCAGGACCTGCGAAGCGTGACGCAGCGGTCGCTGCGGCGGCAGATCGGGTCGGTGCAGCAGGAGACGTTTCTGTTCGCGGCGTCCGTGCTGGAGAACATCCGGTACGCGCGGCCCGACGCGACGCGGGCCGAGGTGGAGTCGGCGGCCCGCGCCGCGAACGCCCACGGCTTCATCGAGGGCCTGCCCCACGGCTACGACACGCTCGTGGGCGAGCGGGGGGTCAAGCTGTCCGGCGGCCAGCGGCAGCGGCTGTCGGTGGCCCGCGCGTTCCTGGCGGACCCGCGCATCCTGCTGCTGGACGAGGCGACGTCGGCGGTGGAGCCGGAGTCGGAGCGCGTCATCCAGGAGGCCATCGAGCGCCTGCTGCGGGGGCGCACGACCCTGATCGCCACCCACCGGCTGTCCACCATCCGCGACGCCGACGTGATCTTTGTGCTCCAGGACGGGCGTTTGGCCGAGCACGGCACCCACGCTGAGCTGATGCGCCAACGCGGCCCCTACGCCCGGATGGTCGCGATGCAGGCGGGGGAGCGGGTTTCGGCGTAGAGACCGCGAGGCGGCAATGGTCCCATTCTGGTTGTTGTGCCATCATCCGCCCCGACATCCGACAAGGGAAAGGCTGTCAGACCTCTTGCACAAGTCCCCAGGACTGAAGTCCTGGGCTGCCAGGGAGAAGACTGCCCGCCTGCGCGGGCGCAAGAGTGGTCGCCGCGCGGGCGCAAGAGTGACCTCCTTCCGGCACCCTTGCCCTCGGGCAATCTGCACTCCGTAGCCCAGGGGTTCAGCCCTGGGACTGACGCAGGAGGTCTATTATAAGAACAAGAAGAATCAGTGCTGCCATGATGGCTCTTCTCTGCTTGGGCGCGATCCCCACGTTGAACGCAGAGGGACACAGTCATGGGGCGAAGAACAGTCATCGGGCGAGGAGCGGCGCCGCGTCCGCCCCATGCTTCGACCCAGGAGACCCGGCGGACGTGCGGCTGTGGAGCGGATCGGCGCCAGGAGCCGTCGGCGACGACCCGTGCCGCGACATACCCTTTGTCC
>CAXUCQ010000566.1:0-2376 GCA_964249295.1 uncultured Armatimonadales bacterium
CCAGCACGCTCGGCAGCAGCGCGTCCAACTCGGTGGCGGTTTCGGCCTGAAGCGGTTTGAGTGCTTCTAGTCTTTTCTTAACGGCGCGGAGCATCATCTGCGTCTTCATAGATGGCAACGGCAATTCATATCGCAAAAAGTCAGCAGGGTTGAGTCGTCTTCTTCGGACGTTGGTCCCGGTACTTGCCCCGGAAATCTGAGTCCATATAGCAGGATCGCGGAAGTAGACATCTAGCACTTCCGGGAGCACATGGTTTTCGTCCACTGTGAACACGGGAAACTCAGGCGAGACGACAAGCCCATCGCAGTTCAGCGGTACTACTCCAAAAGCACCTTCCCAAGCCATCAACTTTGGGTAAACGAAATCGCCCGCTCTGAGACGAGTTAATCGGTCATACTTAAACTCCTGACCTATTTTTTGGACGCCCGAAAATACGCCCCTACCAAAACAGTAAACGCCTGCAAAATGATAAAGATTTTGTGGAGAAACCGTGACATCAAGTTTCTTTTGCTGTACCAGTTCACGCATCGGAGTAGGAGTCAAAAAAGCATCGGAGGAAATAAGCGACCGACAGAGTAGTTCACATTACTCCACCGCCTCCCGCCGCAGCCCCCGCGCATCTTCGATCTTGCCGGCCAACTCCTCGATGCGGGCGACGAGGCGGCGCTGTTCGGGGAGCGGCGGCAGGGGGATACGAGCGGCCAATAAATCTTTGGGCCGCACTGCTGCATATCCTGTTGTTCCTTTAGCACCTGCGTCTAGCTGCTCCTGCAAATAGTTGGCAGTGAAGATTGCTTGAAGATAACGCGGCTCTACCCGGTCAAGGTACAAGTCGAAAAGGAAGAAGTGACTGGTACAAAGCGCCCCCTCTCCCTCTAGTGGTACAAAACCGATTGCGCCCTTTTTGCCCCATATCTCTGAGAGGATGACTTGCCCGGCCTTTGCGACCTGGTGACGCTTCATCTTCAGAGACGAACCATCGGCTGGGGCGTCCAACACGACTCCCTTCCCGTAAAGCTTGACGGAAAGTTTCGGGTAAGAACGCGCTTCGGGAGCATCAATATAGTCCCGGTTTTGCGTCATCAACTCGCCCAGAATAGCCATCGGCCAGGCGTCAGTCACGCGGCACCTCCAGAAGCGCCTGCTTGATCTCGGCCATCAGTTCGGCGATGCGCCGCTCTTTCCGCAGGATGTCGTCGGCCAACTGCTCCGGCGGCAGGTGCGCGAAGTCGGCGGCGGCGCGCGGGTTCTTGCGGTCCAGGTTGAAGCCGCCCGCGCGGATCTCGCCCGCCGGCACCTTCCAGGCGCGGTCGCTCTCGGCGCGGTCGTGCCACCAGGCCAGGCAGTCGGCCATCTCCTCGAACTGCATCGGGGCGGTCTTGGTGTAGTTCTTGCGGCCCGGCGGCAGCGGCTGCTCGTAATACCAGACGTGCTCCGTCGGCCCCGAACGGTCGAAGAACAGCAGGTTGGTCGGGATGCCCGTGTACGGCGCGAACACGCCGCCCGGCAGGCGCACGACCGTGTGCAGGTTGAACTCCGTCAGCAGCTCCTCCTTGATGCGGGCGCAGACGCCGTCGCCGAACAGCGTGCCGTTGGGCACGACCACCCCCGCGCGGGCGGGCGCCAGGCCCGTCGCCGTCCGGCGGCGCAGCTTCCGCATGATCAGTTGCAAGAACAGCAGGGCCGTCTCGCTCGTGCGCTTGTCGGCGGGGAAGTTGTTCTGGATGCCCGGCTCCTCCTCGCCGCCGAAGGGCGGGTTCGCCAGGATGACCTCGACGCGGTCCCCCTCGCCGATCTCGGCCAGGCGCACGCTCAGGCTGTTGCCGGGCGTGACGCGCGGATTTTCCAGCCCGTGCAGCAGCAGGTTCATCTGGGCCAGCAGCAGCGGCAGCGGCTTGGCCTCGCCTCCCCGGACGCCGTCGCGCTGCACCCACCGCAGCTCGCCCACGCTCTGCGCCTGCGCTTTGAGGTGCCCGAACGCCTCGACCAGAAACCCGCCCGTGCCGCAGGCGGGGTCCAGCACGGTCTCGCCCAGGCGCGGGTCGAGCGCGGCGACCATGAACCGCACCACGGCGCGGGGCGTGTAGAACTCGCCCGAATCGCCCGCCGCGTCCCGCATCTCCTTGAGCATCGACTCGTACAACTGCCCCAGCGTGTGGATCTCGTCGGACGACGTGAAGTGGATGCCGTTGACCTTGTCGATCACGTCCCGCAGCAGATAGCCGCTGAGCATCCGGTTGTGAGTCTGCTGGAAGATGCTGGCGATGACATCCCGACGGTCCGGCCCGCGCAGGTTGCGCAGGTACTTGAACAACCCCGGCCCGCGCGTCCCATCCGGGCGGGCGCACTCCTCGTCGTTGAGGAAGTGCAGCAGG
>CAXUCQ010000567.1:0-2368 GCA_964249295.1 uncultured Armatimonadales bacterium
GTCCGGCCTCCCTCGCCCTGAAGCGAGTAGAAGACCTCGACCAGCGGCAGCAGGCCGCTCTTCACGACGGCCATCGCCGCACGCGTCGCCCCCGCCGGGTCGGGGGTCGCTCCCCGGTACGGTGCCGTCAGAATCTGTCCCATGGCGCTATTATACCTGCGGACCCACTCTGCCTGCGGCACCTCGGGCGCTATCCGTTCCAGGGGTGGGCTTTGTCCTTGCCGGGGCGGTCGTTGACGCCGGCCTGTCCCGTCTCGTCACTGGACGCGGTGCTGTCCGGGTCGGTGTCCCCCGCCGCCGGTGTCTGGGCGTTGTTTGTGGAAGCGTCGAACTCCGAGGGCGTCCCGGCGGTGGCCTTGTCCGTTTCGCCCGCGTCGCGCGGGCCGGCGTAGCCTTCCTGGCCGTGGGTCAGGTCGTTGGTTGTCTGCGCCGGGGCGTCCGCGCCGCCGGGCGACCGGGCGCTGCCGCTGGCGGTCTGGTGCGGGTCCGCCGGGTGTGCCCGCTCGTACTCACGGGCGCCGGTGTCTTTTTCGATGTCCACAGTGGGTGTCTCCTTTTGTGGGCTTGTTTTACCCGCTTCCTCCCTGCGGTTACACGCGCGGGCCGTCAGGCACCCTTGACGGCGGTCACGTTGTCGTCCGGGACGCGGTCGATCAGCTTGTCGTAGGGGTCGATGCCGGCCTGGGACGGCTGGCCGTGGACCTGGAGTGTGAAGGTCGTCCGGGGCTGTGTGACCAGGCGTTTTTCCAGAAAGAGCGGCCTGCCCAGGTCCTGGCCGGGCAGAGCTTTGGCGAAGACGCCGATGTCGATCCAGTCGTGGATCGGGACCGGCGTCTCGTCGCCCTTGCCGTCGGCGCGCAGCTTCTGGGCGTCGACGGTGAGGGACACCCGGTAGGTGTCCGGGCCTGTCCGGGTGCAGGCCGCCGACGACGCCCGGTTGTTGTACAGCGTGATGGTCTCGAACAGGTCCGTGATGACGGACTGCTGGGCGGGCGGCGTGGCCGCCCGCAGATACGCGACGAGTTCTTTCGACGTCGTGTAGGGCGGGTTCTGGAACCGCTTGTCGCGGACGAAGCGGGCCAGGGCGGCGTTGAGCGTCTTCTCGCCGATGTCGTCGCGCAGGGCGTAGAAGGCCAGCGCGCCTTTCTCGTAGTGGATGTAGGGCTGGTTTTCGGTCCGCATCAGCGGCTCTTCCTCCTCGCGCTCCGACCCGCGCCCGCGCAGGTAGCGGTCGAGCGAGAAGCGCAGGAATTTGCGCATCTGCGCCTTGCCGTAGGTGTGCTCCATCACCATCAGCGCCGAATACTGGGCCAGCGACTCGGACAGCATCTCGGACCCCTGCACGTCCGCGCCGATCACCTGGTGCGCCCACCACTGGTGCGCGACCTCGTGCGCCGTCACGTAGAACGGGTAGTCGATGTCCTGGGGGCCACGGACCTTGGCGATGAAGCCGATGCCTTCGGAGTAGGGAATCGTGTTCGGGAACGACTGCGCGAAGTCGGCGTAGGCGGGGAACTCCAGGATGCGCACCTGCCGGAACTGATACGGGCCGAAGTTGGCCGTGTAATAGGCCAACGCCGCCTTGACGCCCGCGATCATCCGTGGGACGTTGTACGGATGGGCGGGGTCGGAGTAGACCTCGATGGCGACGTTGTTCCAGCGGTCGTGCTGGACTTTGTAGCGGGCCGAGACGAACGAGTAGAAGTTGAGGATGGGCGCGTCCATCTTGTAGTGGAAGCAGCGCCGCCCGTTCTGCACCCATTCCTTCTGCAGATACCCCGGCGACAGCGCGATCTGGTCCGGGTCGGTGCTGACGGTGGCGTCATACGTCACCCAGTCCGAGTCGCTGGAGATGTACGTGTTGCGTCGCGCGCCCAGGTCGTCGAACGAGGCCATGCGCGCCCGAGGCGCCAGGCCTTCTTTCTTGCGGTCGTTGTTGTCGGTCAGCTCGCCGTCCTTCTGGTAGCCGATGAACGGGAACGAGCCTTGCTCGACGCCGAGGAACGTGCCGTTCCTGACGATCCGCGTGTTCGGGTCGCCGTTCGCGAACCCGCGCTTCAGGTAGGCGACGTCGAACGCCAGCGTCGTCACGCCGCCCGGCGCGAGGGGCCGCGCCAGGTGGTAGATCGCATAGCCGTGGGCGGCGTCCGCCAGCGTCCGGGTCGCGCCGCCCGCGAAGGCCATGGCCCGCACGGTCATGTTCCGGTCGATGAGGACGTGGACATCGGGGATGGGGACCGCCGTCTTGTTCTGCAGGGTGTACGTCCCCCGGATCGCGTACTGGGCCTTCCGGGGGTACAGGTCCGTCTGGAGCGTCACGCCCGTGATGCGCGGCTGCGGCAGGTCCTCGTACCGCTTGTATTCCCGC
>CAXUCQ010000568.1:0-2364 GCA_964249295.1 uncultured Armatimonadales bacterium
GCGGTAGTCCAGCGGGATGCCGTAGGGTTCTTCCTTGGTCTTGTAGAAGTTCGCCTCCTCGGTCAGCACGCCGCGGGGGATCAGGTTGGTGCCGAGCAGCTTGTCGGGGAAGGCGTTGTACTTCAAGCTCCAGGCCGTGTCCGGCTCGCCGGTCGTGTCCCCGCTGTAGGCGTTCTGCGGCTCCCGGTACTGCAGCAGCAGGTGCGTGGCGGCGGTGTTCTGCGCCAGGGCGACCCAGGCGGCGATGAGCTGCTTGGCCTGGGAGGTGTAGTAGGCGGCGTCGGCGGCGTGGCCGGCGCGGGCGGCGATCTGTCCCATCGCGCCGACACCGATGATGCCTTTGAGCGACAGGTTGACGCTGTGGGCGATGGGGCCGGTGAAGTCGTCGGTCTGGTTCTGGAACTGCGGGTCCAGGGCGTTGGGGGAGGACACGCCGGACGGGACCGTGAGCAGGTAGTCGGCCCACTGCTTGAGGATGCGGTAGTGCGCCTGGACGTAGGCGGCGCCCCGGCCGGGGACGGGGGTGGCGCGGGCGTAGGCGTCGGCCATGATGAGCATGTTGGCCGACTCTTCGACGGGCATGTTCTCGCCGCCGCCGTCGTTGTGGCCGGAGGCGTTGGGGTAGGACGCGCCCAGGTCGTGCTCGGCGAAGGGCTGCGGCCATTCGCCGGACTCGGGGTAGGCGAGCAGCGGGTCGATCAGGTAGCGCAGCAGCTCCGGGTTGGCGTAGAGAAAGGCCGGGAACGACGGGTACATGACGTCGACGGTGGACACGTTGCCGTCGCTGCTGATCTCTTTGAGGAAGAGCCACGGGTCGGACCCGCCGAGCTGGGGGGTCTGGGTCAGCCCGCGCGGGTCGACGAGTTCGGTGCCGGCGAACGCCTGGCGCAGCGCCAGGGCGCACAGGGCGGCGTAGTGGACGCCGCCGAGCTGGGTGGCGGCCTGGGTCACGGTCGCGTCGAGGGCGTCCGCGCGCGTCAGGGCCGCCGGGGCGTCGTTGAGGGCGAAGGCCAGCATGGTCTGATAGGTGCCGAAGTAGGACTTCCACAGGGACGGCACGCTCTGCCCCTGGTAGCTGACGGCGGGGTCGCGCACGTGGCCCAGCGCCAGGGTGAACGGGGCGCTCGCATTCGCGCCGACCGTCCCGAGGGGGAGGCTGAAGGCGAAGACGGGGTAGCGGTCGTTGATGGGGCGATAATCCGTGTCGTTGGTGTCGGCGAGCGCGCCGTGGGCGACGAACTGGCCGCGCACGACGCTGTCCTGGCCGGACTCGGTCGTGAGGCCGGGCTGCACGGGCGTCGCCAGCAGGGCCGTCCCCCAGTCGGGGTAGTCGTTGGACTCGGCCAGCACGGACGGCTGGCTGGGCGTGACCTCCCAGGCCGTCAGCGACCCCGTCGCGGCGCTGCCGTCGGCGTTCCGGGCGACGGTCTCGGGCTGCCAGACGATGGGGGCGTTGGAGTCGCCGTGCGCCCACTCGCCGCTGATGTCGAAGTAGAGGCTGACGGTGTGGGTGCCGCCGTCGGCGCTTTTGGCGGTGGCCGTGATGTCCGCGAAGGGGATGGACAGGCGCTTGATGTCGCCGGCCTCGACCGGCGACAGGAAGTCGACGGTCAGGGCGACGCCGCCGCCGGTGAACGTGTAGACCGACTGCGTCGGCGTTGTCTGCAGCTGCGTCTGGGTCATGGTGTGCGGGACGCCCGCCGGGGCGCCCATGAACAGGTACGCCTGGCCGTCGATGTCGGCCATGCCGGTGAGCGCTTTGATGGTGCCGGTCCAGAATCCGGGCCAGGTCCCCGGCGCGTTGCTGCCGTTGAGCCAGGTGCTGACGTAGGGGCTGCGCGTGATCAGCGGCGTGGACGGGGGCCGGATCGGCGTGAACTGGGCGGCGGCGCCGGCGGCGAGCAGGGCGAGGAGCGCCAGCGTCAGGAGCGGCAGGAGCGCGCTGCGGCGGCGCGTGGGGCTGTGCATGGGTGTGTTCCTTGATGATGTGACGGCCATGTCAAAAGATGCTGAGCGGCAAAAATCTCTTTTGTCATTATAGCACGGATTCGGGGAACACACCTGGTTTGGTTATGAAAAACTTGCGGCGGACGGCGGCGGGCGCGGGATGCGGCCCGCGCGGCATTGCGCGGGAGCGGCGATCAGGCAGCGAGGGGCGCAGCCTCGGCGGGGAGGGGCTGGAGGAGGCGCATCCCGGCGTCGGCGGGGTCGAAGTCTTTGGGGAAGCGGGTGGCGGCGTCGTAGGCGGCGTCGCGCAGGTCGGACTCGGCCAGGCAGGCGCGCTCCAGGTTGGCCCCGGCGAGGCGGGCGCGGCGCAGGTCGGCGTGGCGCAGGTCGGCGCGGTACAGGTCGGCGCGTTCCAAG
>CAXUCQ010000569.1:0-2363 GCA_964249295.1 uncultured Armatimonadales bacterium
CGCTGCGGGTGTCCCACCTGCAGTGGGTCGTGCCGGTCGGGGTTTTCGTGGACGCGGGGTATGACCGTGGCGATGGAAAGCACGGAAGCTTCACCTACGGCCTGAGAAAAGCGCAAGGCGGATGGGTCGTCTTCCAGGATGACGCGCAGACGGCCCCGTAGGGCCTGCCGGTTTGGGGGACCGGCAGGCCCATCCGCGCGTCTACCAGAGCGACACCGGGGCGGCGGGCTGACCGGCGGCGGACGCGGTGGCGGTCGGCGCGGGGCAGTGGAACGCCTGCCGGAACTCCGGCGTGTCCGCCAGCACGCCCTGGACGCGGAAGCGGCCCGGCGAGTGCGGGTCGGTGACGACGCTCAGGCGGGCGGCTTCGGGGCGGATGTTCTCGCGCCAGATCTGGGCGTAGGCGAGGAAGAACCGCTGCTCGGGCGTGAAGCCGTCGATCAGGGCGCGCGGGCCGCTGCCCAGCAGCTTCTCCAGCGCCAGATAGGACACCTTGACGCCGCCGATGTCGGCGATGTTCTCGCCCGTGGTCAGCTTGCCGTTGAGGAACACGCCCGGCAGCGGGGAATACGCGCCGTACTGGGCGACGATGCCCTGGGCGCGGACCGCGAAGTTCTGCGCGTCCTGGGCCGTCCACCAGTCGCGCAGGTCGCCGCGCGAGTCGAACTGCCGGCCCTGGTCGTCGAAGCCGTGCGTCATCTCGTGGCCGATCACCGTCCCGATGCCGCCGTAGTTGAGGGCGTCGTCGGCCTGCGCGTCGAAGAACGGCGGCTGCAGGATGCCCGCCGGGAAGACGATCTCGTTCATCGCGGGGTTATAATAGGCGTTGACGGTCGGCGGCGTCATGCCCCACTCCGTCCGGTCCACGGGCCTGCCCAGCTTGTCCAGATCGCGCTGGAACTCGAACTCGCTGGCCTGCATCGCGTCGCCGACGTAGGTGCCGGCGTCCACTTTCAGCTTGGAATAGTCCCGCCACTTGTCCGGGTAGCCGACTTTGATGGTCAGCCGGTCCAGTTTGGCGAAAGCTTCTTTCTTGGTATCGGCCCCCATCCAGTCGATGGTGGCGATCCGGTCCCGCAGCGCCCCTTTGAGGTTCAGGACGAGCGCCAGGGCGCGGGCCTTGGCCTGCGGCGGGAACGCGCGCCGGACATAAAGCTGCCCCAGCGCCTCGCCCAAGGCGTTGTCGGTCGCCGCCTCGACCCGCTTCCACCGCGGCGCCAGTTCCTTCGCGCCGCCCAATGTCTGCCCGAAGAAGCGGAAACGCTCCGCGACGAACGGCGCGGACAGGTAGCCCGCCTCCGCGTTCAGCAGCTTCCAGCGCAGGTACGTCTTCCAATCGCCGAGCGGGACCGACGCAAGCAGCGGGCCGACCGTGGCGAAGAACTTCGGCGCCCCGACATCGACGGTGCCGGGCGTCCCGACGCCGACCGCCCCGAAGTAGCGGCCCCAGGCCACGCCGGGGGCGTCGGCCTGGAGCTGAGCCACGGTCATCGGGTGGTACGTCGCCTTGGGGTCGCGCCGCTCCACGCGGGACAGCGAAGGCCGGGCCAGGTCGGTTTCCAGCGTCAGCACGGTCTGCGCCTCGGCATCGGCGACGGCGGGCGCGTCGCCGAGCAGTTGCAGCATCTTGGAAACGTGGGCGGCGTAGCCCGCCCGGATGGCCTTGGTCGCGTCGTCGTCCTTGAGATAGTAGTCCCTGTCGGGCAGGGTCAGGCCGCCCTGGACCAGTTCCAGAATCTCCCGGTCGCTGTGCGCGGCGTCCTGCCCGACGCCCATGTTCCAGGCCGCGCCGACGCCGACCCGGTGCAGGTGCGCGATCTCGTCCTGAAGGCTCGCGGCGTCATGGACGCTTCCGATGCGGGCGAACTCCGGCGCGAGCGGCGCCGCGCCGTCGGCGTCGATCTTGGCCTCGTCCATGCCGACGCGGTAGAAGCGCCCCACTTTGCCCGTGATGCTGTCCCGCTTAGCGCCCGTGTCCGCCGCCGCCTGGTCGAGAATCTGGTGCAGGACCGCCAGGTTGCGCTCATGGAGTTGCTCGAAACTGCCCCAGCGCGAGTATTCGGCGGGGACGGGGTTGGCCGTCAGCCACTTGCCGTTGGCGTACTGGTAAAAGTCCTGGCAGGGCGTGGCGCTCGGGTCCAGCCCGGCCAGATCGAGGTCATGCGCGGGATTGCCGGCAGCCCCTCCGCCCATCACCGGAGCCGTGGGGGTGACCGCCGCCGGTTGGGCCGCCGGGGCGGCATGAGACGGCGTTCCCAGCAGCGCCAGCGCGAGCGCGCCGACGCGGCCTGGGGACAAAGATCGGGGTTGGAGCATCATAAAGACCTTTCGGAACGGGGGATTGACAGCAGATGTCTGCACAG
>CAXUCQ010000570.1:0-2361 GCA_964249295.1 uncultured Armatimonadales bacterium
CGCAAAGCTAAGTTGACGCAAAGCTAAGTTGACGCAAAGCTAAGTTGACGCAAAGCTAAGTTGACGCAAAGTTAAACCGCCTATGTCATCCACCACCAAGCCGCCGACGCGCCGCCGCCCGGCGGCCTCCGTCCCGCCGCGCCGAACGGCCCGCAGCGCCGCCTGGCTCGTCGTCGCCCTGCTGCTCGCCGTCGCCGTTGGCGGCGCTTTGATGATGACGACCAGCGCCCTGTCGCCCGTCTCCACAGACAAACACGCGCCGACGGTCCTGGTCACGATCCCCGCCGGGGCCGACGCCAAGACCATCGGCGCGCTGCTGGCCCGGAAGCGCCTGGTCCGGCGCGGCCTCGGCTTCGTCCTCGCCGCCCGCCTGGAAGGCGTCGCCGGCAAGATGAAGGCGGGCCGTTACGAACTGTCCCCCGCCATGCCGCCGCGCCAGATCGCCGACCTGATCGCCCTGGGCCTGACGGCCAGCGACATCGTCGTCATCCCAGAAGGCTACACCGTCGCCCAGACCGCGCACCGCCTCGCCCAGAGACACATGGCCGACGAGCGCGTGTTCCTTCATCTCGCCCAGACCCAGGGGCGGACGTTCCAGACAGCCGGCTTCCAGCCGCCCGACGCCGACCTGGAGGGGTATCTGTACCCGGACACTTATCGGATTCCCAAAGGCACGGACGAACGGGGTATCATCTCCCAGATGCTGCACAACTTCCAGCGGCGGGTACTCGCGACGGAAGGGCCGGCTGTCGCCCGACACCCCGGCGGCCTCGCCGCCGCCGTCACCCTCGCCTCGCTCGTCGAGCGCGAGGCCGAGGTGGACCGTGACCGCCCCCTGATCGCCGCAGCCCTGACCAACCGGCTGGCACAGGGGATGCGCCTCCAGTGCGACGCGACCGTCCAGTACGCGCTGCCCCGGCACAAGGCCCGCTTGATGTACGCCGACCTGAAAGTCGACTCGCCCTACAACACGTACACGCACGCCGGCCTGCCGCCGACCCCGATCTGCAGCCCCGGCCTGCCCAGCATCGACGCCGCCCTGCACCCGGCGGACGTCGACTACCTGTTCTACGTGGCCCGCCCCGACGGCAGCCACATCTTCAGCCGCACACTGGCCGAGCACGACCGCGCCATCGCCCAGCTCCGCGCCGCCCGGCGCGGGGCGTAGAGGACCTCTCGGAGACCCTGCGGAGCAAGGAAGACAGGTCTCCGAGAGGTCTCTTGACCAAAAGGAGACACATGTCGAAATTCTGGAATCTTCTCACCCCGTCGCGGGTCGTGCAGTCGGTCCAAGAGGTCGACCCCAAAGACCTGAGGGCTTCGGGCATCGCCGCGATCATCACCGACCTCGACAACACCCTCGTGCCGTGGCGGCACTACGAGATCAGCCCCGGCGTGGTCGAGTGGCTGGCGCACCTCGAGGTCGAGGGCATCAAGATCTGCATCGCCTCCAACACCATCCACACGGAGCGCCTCAAGCAGCTCGCCGAGACCATGAACATCCCGTTCGTCGAGGACGTCCGCAAGCCGCGCCGGGGCGGCTTCCTGCGCGCCATGCGCCTGATGGGGTCCGGCGCCGGCGACACCGCCGTGTTCGGCGACCAGATCTTCACGGACGTGCTGGCGGGCAACCGCATCGGCCTGTACACCATCCTGCTGCGCCCGCCGCTGTCCAAAGAAGAATTCTTCTCGACCCAGCTCGTCCGGTACGTGGAGAACGGCGTCATCCAGCGCCTGCGCAAGCGCGACCTGTGGCCCGCCGCGCAGGCGGTCGAGCAGGCGCTGCAGGCCATGCCCGACCCGCGCACGCCCCAGGCACGCCGCGTTTCCAACTCCGTCCTGGTCAGTCTGTTGGCGGTCGTGATCGCTCTGATCGCCTGGACGGCCCGGCGGCGATCATGACCGGCCCGCGCGGCCTCACAGGCCGCACCAAGGTCGTCGGCGTCTGGGGGCATCCCGTCGGCCACTCGCGCTCCCCGGCCATGCACAACGCCGCCCTGGCCGCCCTCGGACTGGACTGGGTCTACGCCCCGTTCGACGTCGCGCCTCAGAACTTGCAGGCCGCCGTCGCCGGCGTCCGCGCGCTCGGGCTGGTCGGCGTCAACGTCACCGTGCCGCTGAAAGAGTCCGTCCTGCCGTTCCTGGACGAGATCGACGAAGACGCCCGGCGCATCGGCTCCGTCAACACGATCCACAACCGCGACGGGCGACTGCGCGGCAGCAGCACGGACGGGCCGGGCTTCCTGCGCGCGCTGGAAGCGGCGGGGCAGTCGCCGCAGGGCCGGAGCGTCTACCTCCTCGGGGCCGGCGTCTCGGCCTCGCGCGGCGACATGCCGAGGGACGTGGCGTTCACGAGCAGGT
>CAXUCQ010000571.1:0-2086 GCA_964249295.1 uncultured Armatimonadales bacterium
GGCGGAGGCGCGCCGGGTCCACCTGCACGGCGGCGTCCACGCCGGGAAACCCGGCCTACGGCAAGTACTTGACCCCCGCGCGGTTCAGGGCCCGCTTCGGCACTACGTCGGCGCAGGTCACCGCCGTGGAGGCGTGGGTCAGGGGCGCCGGGCTGAAAGTGGCCTCGGTGACCGCGCACTATGTCGCCCTGACCGGGACCGCGCCGAAACTCAGCTCGGCCCTGCACACCTCCATCCACGCCTACAGTCACTCCTCCGCCGGCTCTGTTACCGGGTACGCGCCGGTGAGCGGCATCTCGGTTCCCGCGTCGATCGGCGCCGACGTGACGACAGTGACCGGGCTGGACAACTATTCCTATACGGCCGGTTCGGCGGCCAGCGCGGCGCGGCGGGCGTCATCGCGGAAGACGACGCCCGTGCGGCCGGAGTCGGATCCCTGGGCCTCGTTCGCCTGCTCGCACTGGTGGGGGCAGCACGTCAGCTCCATCCCCAAGGCCGACGGCCGCACCAGCGCGCCCGACGCGGTCTGCGGTTACACCCCCCAGCAGCTCCGGTCGGCTTACGGCGTCTCCGCCGACAGCGGCAAGGGCGCGACCATCGCGATCGTTCTCGACGGCAGCCTGGCCACGATGCGGGCGGACGCGAACCGGTTCTTCAGCCGCGATCACCTGCCGGGATACGCGCCCGGCCAGTTCACGGTGAACACCGGGCCCGGCTTCGCCGCGTCGTGCGGCGGATTTGCCGACCTGCCCGAGGAACCGCTCGACGTGGAGACCGTGCACATCATCGCGCCCGCCGCCAAGATCGTCTACGTCGCCGCCAACTGCACCGGAGATCAGCAGCAGGACCTGCTCGATGCCGAGACCCGCATTGTCGACCAGCACCTGGCGGACGTGTCGACGGAGTCCTACAGCATCGTGGAAAACGGTGACTTCACCCCGGCGACGGCGGCCGCATGGACGGCCGTCTTCAAGCAAGGCGCGGCCCAGGGCATCGGGTTCAACTTCGACTCCGGTGACGGCGGGGATAACGCCGGGGCCGGCGTGACCTTCCCGGCCTCCGACCCGTGGGCCACGGCGGTCGGCGGGACAACGCTGGAGATCGGCCATACCGGCGCCGTAACCGGAGAACTGGGCTGGGGAGACAACGGCGCCGAGGAGAACGCCGCCGGCACCGGATACCAGCAGGCCCTGCCGGGAACCTTCGAGCAGGGATCGACGGGCGGGCGCAGCATGCTGTTCGCCCAGCCCGCCTACCAGCGCGGGGTGGTCCCGGCGTCGCTGTCCACCGATCAGGGCAGGCTGCCCGCCGGACGCGAGGTACCCGACATCGCCGCGGATGCCAGCCCGATGACCGGCGCGACGATCGGCTTCACCACCCCCGGCGGCAGCTACGGCACCCAGCTCGAGGGCGGGACCAGCGGCTCGTCACCGATCGTGGCCAGCCTGGAGGCCGACGCCAAGCACGCCGCCGGTCACGCCATCGGGTTCGCCAACCCGCTGCTGTACGACCTGCGCAAGACCGCCGGGATCCGGGACATCGTGGCGTCCGCGTCGCCCGCGCTGACCCTGGCGCCCGACTGCTACAACGACCAGATCAAGCCCAACCCGGCCTGCCTGGTCACGCTCGGCCCTGACGGCAGCCTCACCGAGCGGCCCGGATACGACGACGTGACCGGCATCGGCGCCGTGACCAGTCACTTCATCGCCGCCCTGGCCGGCCGCGGGGAGGCCTAGCGGATGCGGACGGCGAGGAGGCAGGCGTCGTCGCCGGTGTCGGAGGCGGCGCTGGCCAGGATGCGGGCCACGTGGATGTCGACGTCGGGGTCGGCGGGGACGGCGGCGGTGGCGAATTCGGCCAGGGCGTCGCTGATGGAGGCGGCGCGGCGCTCGATCAGGCCGTCGGTGTAGAGGAGCAGGGTGTCACCGGTCTCAAGCTGAAGGGCGGCCTGCTCGTACTCGGCGTCTAGTTCCACGCCAAGCAGCATGCCTTCGGGCATGGGCTGCACCTCGGCGGCGTCGCCGCGGACGAGGACGGGCGGGAGGTGGCCGGCCCGGGCCCAGCGGAGCAGCCGGGTGCGGGGGTC
>CAXUCQ010000571.1:2110-2360 GCA_964249295.1 uncultured Armatimonadales bacterium
AGCAGCTCGTGTGGGTCGCCGCCGGTTACGGCGAGGCCGCGCAGCGCGTTGCGGGCGGCGACCATGCCGGTGACGGCCTCGATGCCGTGGCCGGCGATGTCCCCGACGACGAAGAGCAGGTCGCCGTCGGGGAACTGGAGCGCGTCATACCAGTCGCCCGCGACCAGGGAGCCGGCCTTGGCCGGGCGGCACCTGACCGCGATGTCGACCCCGGCGGTCTCGACGAGGCGGACGTCGGACCGCATGATGG
>CAXUCQ010000572.1:0-1455 GCA_964249295.1 uncultured Armatimonadales bacterium
TCTCGGCGGCCCGCCCGGCGCTCCCGGCGTCGCGGGCCACGCCCGTGACGGCGGCGGCGAGCTCCTTGACCAGCTCCGCGCCCTCCGACAGCGACCGGGCCTGGCTGGCGCTGCCCTGGGCGATCTCCGCCGCGCCGCGCGCCGACTGCTCGCCGGCCTGCGACACCTCGCCCATGGTCACGCCGATCTGCTCCGTCGCCGCCCCGACCTGGCCGCTGGCCGACGCCAGCGTGTCCGAGGCCGACGCCACCTGCGCCGACGACTGCTGCAGGCCCCGCACCAGGTCGGAGATCGCCGCCTGGGACTGGCGGAACGAGCCGATGGTCCCCCTGATCTGGCCCAGCATGGCGTTGAACGTCTGGGCCATGGCCCCGAACTCGTCGCGGCTCTGGACGTCCAGGGGTTCGGTGCCGGTGACGATGGGGCAGGTCAAATCCCCGCCCTCCAGCGCTTTGATGGCGGCGGCGAAGTTGGTGATGCACAGGCCGCGCAGCTTCTCCAGCCGGGCCGATGTCTGTGTCAGCGCGCCGACCATGTAGCGGGTGATCAGCACGGCGACCGCCGTGCCGAGGACGAGGGCGAACGCGAGCAGGCCGAGGATGGTCCACCGGGCGCTGCTGTAGGCCTGCGCCGCTTGATGGCTGTAGCCGGCGGCGTGCGCGTCGTTCCACGTCACCATGGCGTCCAGGTCGCCGGTCACTTTGTCGAACAGCGTCTCGAAGGGACCGTTCATCAGGGCCGCACACGCTTCGGTGTCGTTGGCGCGGCTGAGGGGCAGTAGTCGGGCTTTGAGGGCGACACAGTCCTGCCAGTCCTGCTTCAGCGTGTTGAAGTTGGCCCGGTCGGCCGGGTCGACGACCGACGCCCCGTAGCCGTCGAGCGCCTTGCCGGCGTCGGCCTCGCTGGCGGCCAGGTCGGCCTCGGCCCGGCCCATTCCGGGGCCGGTGAAGGGCAGCACGCGCCGGTACCCGTCGGCGCGGAACTGGCAGGCGGCGGCCTGGAACCTGTTCAGGGCGTCCACGCTGCCCTGCGAGTCGCCGAGAATCAGGGAGGAGGCGCGGTTCATCTGCGCCATGCGCTGGACGGCCAGGCCGCCCACGAGCACGGCGAGCGTCAGACACAGGCCGAAGCCGAGCGCAAGCTTGTGCGCGATCTTCAGGTTGCGGAGGAACTGGGACATCGTCAAAGACACCTTTCCAGACGCGCCGTTCCTGGGCAGGCCGCGTGCGAGCGGGCTTTGCGGGAGTCTGCGGGACGCGCCGACATGGGTTGCCCGCGGAACTCCGGCGGCCCGTAGAACGACGGGGGCAGACAATCCATTGTCGGCGGCTGGGGCGGGAATCTTGACTCCCGGTGTTTCCAAAGCGTTGGGCCGCAGTGGGGAGCCGGGGTCGCGGAGGGCCGCAGTGGGGAGCCGGGGTCGCGGAGGGCCGCAGTGGGGAGCAGGAAGTGGCG
>CAXUCQ010000572.1:1465-2359 GCA_964249295.1 uncultured Armatimonadales bacterium
GGAATGTTGCCTCCGTGTGTGTCCAAAGCGGGGGGCCGCAGTGGGGTGCTGGAAGGGGCGCGGGCGGCGCGGGGGGAGGCCCCGGGCGCCGGGGGCCTCCTGCGCGGAACGGGGTCAGCCCTTCAGTCCAGCGCCTCGACGGGGATGGGGCCGTCCCAGGGCTGCGACGCCCCGTCGGGGAACACCTCGCGCGGCCCCGTCCCCGCCGGGCCGACGGCGATCCAGTGGCCCTCGTAGCGGATCACCTTGAGCACCACGGGTGTGTAGGGGCCGATGCCGCCCAGGCGCCGGCCCGCGAACGCGCCCCGCGCGCGCCCGTGGACGATGGCGAACGCGCCCTCGCTGACGAAGCTCTCGTGGCCCAGCGCCACCGACAGGGCCGCCCGCAGCCGCCCGCTGTCCCAGGGGACCTGTTCGAGCTGGGTCAATCCGCCGCCGTCGCTGAGGAAGGTGCGCCCCGGCGGGGCGTCGGCGGCTCCGCCCTCCGTGTCTGCCATGGGTCAAAGTCTCCGTTCCGGGTCGGCAGGCTCTGCGGCCCGTCCGTTGCGGGGAAGGTTCGCCGCCGGCCCAGCGGATTCCTCCCTGCTTCGGCGGTTGTTCGGGGCCGAACGGCGCTGGGCCGTCATCCCTCCCCGCCGTTCCCGGAGCCGACTTGCAGAATCCGGCGAGTCATGGTACGGTGTCTTACGAGTCGTCTAGGTTGTCTTCTCGCGGCATTCTTGCGTCCACCCATCCAGCGAGGAGGCTTGGCCCCATGGTCCTGCAGTGCTGCCCCCGGTGCAGCAGCTACAACGGCGAGGTCAGCGCGGCGTGTTCCTCCTGCGGCGGCCCCCTGTCGCCGCACCCCCGCGACCCCTGCGACGTCGCTTCGCTCACGGGCGGACCGCCCGACTC
>CAXUCQ010000573.1:0-2358 GCA_964249295.1 uncultured Armatimonadales bacterium
GGCCTTCCATTCCCGCGGCCTCATCCACCAGCGCCAGGGCGAGCACGCGCTCGCCGTGACCGATTTCGACAACGCCATCGACCGCGACCCTTTCGCGGCGGCCCCCTATCAGGCCCGCGCCCAGAGCCTGACGCTCAACAGCGGCGACACTGTCACCGTCAGCAGCGCCGGCACCATCGGCAGGATCGGCGGCACGACCTACCTGCCCGGCCAGAACACCACCACGACGTACACCGGCAGTCAGGTCTCCGGCTACGGCGTGCAGACCAACGGCACCGCTGCCTTCACCCTCTCCGCCGGGGGCAGCCTCACCACCAGTGCTCCAGGCGATGGCGGCCTGGAGGCCGACGGCGCCGGCCCGGTCACGATCACCGGCGGCACCATCACCGGAACCGGCTACGGGCTGATCGCCCAGAACAGCGGCCCGGTCACAATCAGCGGCGGCGCCATCACCGCGACCGACCCCAACGGGGGCTTCGCGATCCAGTTCACCGGCACCGGCCCGCTCACCATCAGCGGCGGTACCATCACGGCCACTCAGCATGGCGTAGGGGTGTTCGACGCCGGCCCCGGCACGGTGACTGTCACCGGCGGCAACTTCATCGGCGGGGCGTTCCCCCGCGATGGGCTGGGGACCGACCCCGGCGCGACCATCAACCTGTTCAGCCAGGGCGACACGCCGTTCCTCATCGACGGCGCCCCCGTCAACAACACGTCCATCACGGGTTACACGTCGGGCCGCGACACCATCAGCGGCACCCTGCTCAACGGCGACCCGCTGAACGCGGCCTTTTTCAGCGACGGCACCATCAACCTCAACGTCGGCACGCCGCCCGCCGCCACGCCGGAGCCGTCGCAGTCCGCCGCCCTGACACTGGGCGCGCTGGGGCTGACCGCGCTCCGGCTCAAAGCCCGCCGCCGAGCAGCATAGCGCCCCCCGCCGAAAGGAACTCCCGCCATGATCCGCGCTCACCTCACAACGGCCCTCGCCCTGTCCGCTGCGGCCAGCCTGTGCGCCGCCGCGCCGCCCGCCCAGGCCCAGTACACATACGCCACCGTGGACGACCCCAACGGCCCGCAGCGCGCCTTCGGCGGCACCCACGTTTACGGCGTCAACGACGCCGGCGCCGTTTCCGGGTACTACAAGGACGCCGGCGGCCTCTTCCGTGGCTTCACGGAAAGCGGCGGCACCTTCACGCCCATAGACGACCCCGACGCCGCCACCGGCTCCGAAGGCACGTTCGTCGCCGGCATCAACAACAGCGGCGCCGTCGTCGGGTCTTACGAGGACAGCAGCTTCTTCTCCCACTCTTTCACGGAAACAGGCGGCGTCTTCACGCCCGTGGACGACCCCAACGCCGTCGGCGGCATGCAGGGTACCTTTGCGTCCGGCATCAGCAACAGCGGGGTCGTCGCCGGATATTACGAGGACATCAACAACGTCTTCCACGGCTTCACAAAAGACAGTCTCAGCGGCTTCACCACCGTTGACGACCCCAGCGCCGTCAACGGCACGTTCGTGTTCGCGGCCAACGACGCCGGGACCGTGGTCGGCTACTACGAGGACGCCAACTTCCGCGCCCATGCGTTCAGCGAGACCAACGGCGTCTTCACCGCCCTCAGCGACCCGCTTGGCACGGCGGGGACGTTCGCCTTCGGCATCAACGACAGCGGGGTCGTGAGCGGCTATTTCGAGGAGGCCAACAACGTCTACCTCGGCTTCACTGAAGCCGGCGGCGTCTTCACCACCCTCAATGACCCCAGCGGCACCAGCGGCACCTTCGCCCGCAGTATCAACAACGCCGGACGGGTGGCGGGCGATTACGACCAGACCGGCGGCATCGAACACGGCTTCGTGGCCACGCCGCTCGCCGCCCTGGAGCCGTCTCAGTCCGCCGCGCTGACACTCGGCGCCCTCGGCCTGTCCGCCCTCGCCCTGCGCGCCCGCCGACGCCGCACTCTTGCCTGAACGCCTGAGCAGGTCACACAAAGCGACGCCCGCCCTCCATGCCTGGGGGCGGGCGTCTGTCGTTCACGGCCACCCGTCAGCGGCCCGCGTCCGCCAGCGCCTCATCAATGGCCCGTTCCCAGGGCAGCGACTCGCCCGCCGCCCAGCAGGCGGCGAACGCCGCCGGTCCCAGCATCGTCCGCGCCGCCGTCACGTCGGCTTCGTAGAAGGCCGTGTCCACGGCGTCGCGCGCCACGCTCGCCTCCCGCCGCAGTCGCGCCGCCGCGCCCAAGGTCCGCGCCGCCCGGTCGAATCGGCCTTCCGCCCCCAGCAGGCGGCCCCAGCACACCAGCAGGCCGGCCGCGCACGCCCGCTCGCCGCCCGCGCCGCTGGCGGCCAGCCCTGCCGAC
>CAXUCQ010000574.1:0-2343 GCA_964249295.1 uncultured Armatimonadales bacterium
CAGCGAGTAGGCGCTGATCCCCAGTCGCTCACGAGTCAACGCAGAAGGCCCCCCACGGTATCCGCCGGGGGCCTTCTGCTGTCTGTGTCTGGCCGGAGTCGGTCAGTCGGTCACTTCCTGGAGGCGGACGGTGTCGGCCCCTTTCAGTTTGCGGGCGACGTAGCGGCGGCCCGTCGCCGGGTCGTCGCCCTCCCAGGGCAGGTCACCGCCGGGCCGCGCCCCCGGCCCGGACGTGACCATGATCGGGTCCGGGACCGGGCGCAGGCGGTCGAACAGGGAGGTCAGATCGCACGGGAAGGCGCCCAGGTAACGCCCGGCGGCGGGGTGCCAGACGACCGACACCTCCCCGACAGTGGCTAATCGTGGCATGAGAAATCTCCTACGGATGATAAACAGATTTTTTGCGTGCCCAGGACTGAAGTCCTGGGCTGACCCACGCAAAAAGTTTAGTACCCACTTCAGACGCTTTCGCCGGGAGAACAGGCGGAACGGAGCGCCGACGTTGGGGATTATGACGGGCGGCGGGAAGATTGAGTGCCGGTGGATTCGCCTGTTTTGCGTCTGACGGCCTGCCGGGGGTTTGGATCGGGCCGGGCCGGGGCATGATCCCCGCAGAAGCGGAGGCGGCGGCGGAACGCAGGCGGCATCGCGCCCGTCCCCTCCCCCGCTCGCGCAGTACGGAAACGGGGGCCTGCTCAGGGATGAGCAGGCCCCCGTTTTTGGGGATGGCTTCTGAGGCGATCCGCCGTCACTCCGGCGTCACGTCTGATGTCACAAAGGCCGGGGGAACTGTGTGATGGCCTGGCCGAGCAGGGCGTTCAGGTCACGCTGGATGTCGGCGCGGGCGGCGTCCGAGAGCCGTCCGTCGCCCAGTTCGCCGATCTGAGCCTCCCAATCGTGGTCCAGCAGGTCGGCGGCGCGCACCGAGACCGACGCGCCGGGGTACCCGGACCGCAGGCGCTCCTCGATCCACGCGAACAGGCCGTCTCCGTCGTCCGCCCCTCGCAGAAAGGCGCTCCGCAGGAACACGGAGACGGTCAGGTTCGGGAAGCGCCGTCCTTCGGCCTGTGTCACAGCCCCTCCGTGCTTGTCGCGGCGGGCAGGCCCCGCAAGGGGCGCATCGGCACGACGCTGGCGACGCTGCGCTTGTAGACGGCCTGCACGGCCCGGCCCGGCGTGTCCAGCTCGATGGTGAAGGCGTCGAAGCCGCGCACGGTCCCGCGCAGCGACACGCCGCCGAACAGGTACAGGGTCACCGGCATCCCTTCCTTGCGCAGCAGGTTCAGGAACGTGTCCTGGACATCGCTCTGGTGTCTGGTCATCCGCCTCGTCCCTCGCTTCCTGTCCCTGTTCGCCGGGGGCGCCCCGGATTCCTCCCCCGCGCCGGGGTCCGGCGGGACCAAAGCAGGACGGGAGGCGACTTCATCACATTTTCACGTCGGTTGTGTCATACTAGACCCGAGGGCGGCGCACACATGGCCGCCACACGGATCAAAGGGGATAAAAAAGACTCTATGAGATCGAACCGTTGCGCTCTGGGCGCGGGCGCGCTGCGCCGGGCCGCCGTCCTGCTCCTCGCGCTGTCCGGCGGCGCGGCCGCCCTGACCGGATGCGGCGGCGGGGGCGGCGGGTCTTCCAGCGGCCTGGCGCACTTCCGGGCCGTCGACGCCGTCCCGAACGGCGGACAGGCGACCGTGCTGTTCAACGGCAGCAGCTACACAGGTACGCAGGGCTTCTCGCTGAACTCGGTCTATCTGAACCTGGACAGCGGCTCGGACACGCTCTCGTTCACGCTCACCAGCCCCTCGACACTGACCTACTCCACGGTCAACCAGTCGCTGTCTTCGGGCAGCTACTACTCGGCGGTCGCGGTCGGGCGCACCGACGTCGCGCCGACGGACGCCCGCTACCCGCGCCTGGTCGTGCTCACCGACGACCCGACCACGCCGCCGGTCGGCGACACGCGGCTGCGCGTCGTCCAGTCCGCGCCGGACGCCGGCAGCGTCGACCTGCTGATCGACGGCCAGGTCGCGGCCAGCGGCGTGTCCTACGGCGCGGCGGGCGGCTACGTCAACGTCGCGGGCGGCAGCCACACGGTCCAGATCAACCAGGCCGGGACCTCGACCGTCCTGGCGCCCGCCCAGACGGTGTCCCCGGCGGCGGGGACGATCTACTCGATCTACATCCTTGAGGAGTTCGAAGCGGGTGTGACGCCCCTCACCCCGACCTACAGCTTCGAGCTGCTCGGCGACGCCCGCTAGCGCGGCGTGTCTCCCAGAGCGGGCAGTGGCTGCAGCAGAGCGGGCAGTGGCTGCAGCAGAGCGGGCAGTGGCTGCAGCAGAG
>CAXUCQ010000575.1:0-2322 GCA_964249295.1 uncultured Armatimonadales bacterium
CACAAAAAGAGGGCCGGTCGCACAGACCCGGCCCCCGCGTTTCCCGCGCCGCGTCCGGCGGATCACCGGGCCGGCCCCGGCCCGCCGTCGCCTGGAGCGTCGGTGGGGCCGCCGATCTCGTCCAGACTGTGGATCAGGCTCAGGATGCGGTCCAGACCGCCCAGCAGCAGCACCCGGTCGGGCTGCGTGCCGCGCGCGCTCAGCACGAGCAGGCGGCAGCCGCCGCGGGCGAGTCGCTTGTGCGTGTCGACCAGCGCCTGCAGGCCGGCCCCGTCCAGCAGGGACACGGCGCGCAGGTCGGCCACCACGGGCCGCTCCGGGCAGGACTCGGCGGCCGCCTCCAGGGCGGCGCAGAGCTGCCCGAGCGTGGCGCCGTCGGCCTCGCCCCGCAGGACCAGCACCGTCACCGCGCCCGCGTGGATCTCCGTCGCCAGCCGGGGCGTTCCGGGGAACACGCCGGGCGTCTCGTCGATCATGTCTTCCCCGATCATGTCATGCCTCTTATCTGCTGGGGCCGTCGGCCCGTCCGTGTCCGTCCGGCGCGTCCCAGTGGGGTGAGGCCGATGTCTGGGGGCCGGGGCCGATGTCTGCCGCTGCTTCCGGCAAAAACCGTGCCAAGCGGGCGCTTCCAGGGGGTCGGGAGGTGGTAAAAGAGTCGCGCCCGGCGTAGAAGACGACAACATTGGGTGGCGGCTCGGGGGCGCCCCTACCGCCAGGAGAGGGGTGATGATGCGTCCTCGCCGGAGGATACGGTTTCGTAAGGGCGACCCGTCGGGTCGCCCTCCCCACGCGCCGGCCCGCCGGGTGACAAACGGTCTCACCCGTCTGTCCGCTGTGGCCTTCGTCTTCTGACGCCTGCCGTGAGGAAAGACGCGCGAATCCGGGTATAACCCTGCGTCAAAACCCCACACCCAAAGGAAGTGTTATGCGATCCACCCGACAGCCCGCCCCGGCGCGCGGCTCCGCCCCCCGCGCCCGGCGCGGGTTCACTCTCATTGAGCTGCTCGTCGTCATCGCCATCATCGCGATTCTCGCCGCGATCCTGTTCCCCGTCTTCGCCAAGGCCCGCGAGAAGGCCCGCGCCATCTCGTGCGAGTCCAACGAGAGGCAGATCGGCCTCGCCATGCTCCAGTACGTCCAGGACAACGACGAGGCCACGCCTCCCGGCAACGGCGCCGGCACCGGCGGCGCCGGCTGGGCCGGCGAGGTCATGCCCTACGCCAAAAGCGCCGGGCTGTTCAAGTGTCCCGACGACGCCACGGCGGGCAGCGCCGCGGCGACCCCGACGACGTACCCCGTCTCCTACGGCCTCAACGAGTGGCTGACCGCCGGCCAGCCGGGGGGCCGCCTGTCCGGCCAGAGCGCGCCCGCCTCGACCGTCATGCTGTTCGAGGTCGTCGGCGACGCCGCCGCCCTGAGCGCCACCAACACGGACACCACGTCCGCCGTCGGCAACGGCGGGGACGGCGCGGGCGACGGCTACATCGACCGCAACCCGCTCAACAGCGGCGCCCCCTGCACGGCGGTCTTCTACGCGACCGGCTACCTGGGCAGCCCCGTGCGCACCACGTCCGAGTCGTGCACGAAGACGCCGACCGGCCTGCACACGGACGGCGCGAACTACGCCCTGGCCGACGGCCACGTCAAGTTCCTGCGCGGGGCCGCCGTGTCGCCCGGCGCCGTCGCCGCGTCCGCGACCAACGGGCAGGACGTCCCGACGGTGGGTAACGCCGCCGGCACCGGGGCGCCGGGCTTCGCCGCCACCTTCAGCCCGACCTAGCGCGAGTCTGAAGCGGACGACGGAAAAGGGCGCGGCCAGCGAGGCCGCGCCCTTTCTTGTCTCCGGAGGCCCCCGGCGCGGGGGGCGTGGCCGCCCCGGCAGAAGTCCCGGTTTGTCCGCCCCTTGCCACGGCCAAGCTCAGCCGCGCCCGCAGAGCCAGCTGCCTGGAACAAGCCTCGCGGAGCCGCCGAAGGGAGGGGCCGTGTGGCGTCGGCTGCAGCGGGTTGTTGTGGTACGGTGCCGGTGAGCCAACAGAACTGGCAAGCCTTCCGCCCCGGCCTCTCCGAACTCTTAGAAACTGTTGAGAAAGTGCTTCTCCGTAGAGTAGAATGTCTGGGTGAGCCGCAAACCCTACACCACCGACCTGACCGACGCCCAGTGGCAGGCGCTCCAGGAGCATCTGCCCAAGCCGACCAACGGGCGCACGGGCCGCCCGCGCAAGCATGATCTACGCGAAGTGGTCAACGCCCTGTTCTACCTGCTCCATAACGGCTGCACCTGGCGCGACCTGCCCCACGACCTGCCGCCCTGGCACAACGTCT
>CAXUCQ010000576.1:0-2319 GCA_964249295.1 uncultured Armatimonadales bacterium
CCCCTACGGGGAAGGGCTTTGTCTTTGCAGGGGCGACCCGCCGGGTCGCCCTCCCTTTTCTGAGTTTTTCTCAGTACCCCAGGGCCAGGCCATCGGCGCGGGGGTCGGAGCCGCCGAGCAGGGCGCCGGATGCGGGGTCGAGCGCGATGATCTGGCTGGCGCACGACCCGGACCAGGGGCCGCCGACCGAGAGCCGGTGGCCCAGGCGGCGCAGTTCGTAGCAGGTTTCGAGCGGCAGGCGGTCCTCGATGATGAGTTCCGGGCCATCCGGCGGGACGTGCCACTTGGGGCTTTCGATGGCCTCCTGCGGGCTGCGCCCGTGGTCGAGCATCTGGACGATCGTCTGGGCGTTGGTCTGCACCTGCACGTCCGCGCCGGGCGTGCCGCCGACGGCCCACAGGCGACCATCGCGCAGGAGCATCCAGGTGTTAAGCGTGTGCATCGGCCTTTTGCCGGGCGCCAGGACGTTGGGACTCTTCGGGTCCAGGTGGAAGCCGGTCATGCGGTTGTTGAGCAGGACGCCCGTCCCCGGCACGACCACGCCGCTGCCGTAGCCGTGGAAGACGCTCTGGATCAGTGAGACGCCGTTGCCGCGCGCGTCCACGACGCACAGGCTGGTGGTGTCCGAGCCGTAGTGGCCGACGGGCAGACGTCCGGGCCGGTAACGCTCGGCGGCGGCGGGGTTGATGCGGTTCCGCTGCTGCGCGGCGTATTCCTTGGACAGCAGCGCGCGCAGGGGCCGCTCGGGCAGGTCGCCCATATACGCCATGCGGTCCGCGAACGCCAGCTTTTTGGCCTCGGCCATGCAGTGGATGAGCGGGGCGCCCTCGGGGTCGAGCGCCGCCAGGTCGTAGCCCTCCAGGATGTTGAGCATCTGCAGCAGAATGTGGCCCTGCGAGACCGGCGGCTGTTCCAACACCTGGACGCCGCGATAGGTGGTCTGGATCGGGTCCAGGATCAAGGAGCGGTGGCCGGCCAGGTCCGCGCGGGTGAAGAAGCCGTTGTTGGCTTCGGAGTGCGCGACCAGCCTGTCGGCGAACTCGCCCTCGTAGAAGGCCGTGCGCCCCCCGCCCGCGATCTGGCGCAGCGTGTTCGCCAGGACGGGCTGGTACAGGGTCGCGCCGGGGCGCAGGTCGTCGGGGATCAGCGCCGCGCCGGACTCGGGGTACTCGGCCCACAGCTCGTGATGGTCCTGGAGCAGCCGCGCGTGCCAGCCGGGGAGCGCGTAGCCGTCCTCGGCGATCCCGATGGCGGGGGCCAGCACCTCGCCCGCCGTCATCGTCCCCCACGTCGAGAGCGCCGTCAGCCAGCCGTCGACCGCGCCCGGCACGGACGCCGCCCGGATGCCGCGCAGGGGGATTTCCGCGCCCATGGCTTCGGGTGTCGCGCCCGCCGGGGCCGCGCCGCTGCCGTTGAGGGCGTGTGCCTTCTGTGCCTGGGCGTCCCAGAACTGCAAAAACACGTCGCCGCCTAAATGAGAGTTGTGAGCTTCCATGACGGCCAGCGCCGCGCCCATCGCCACGGCGGCGTCGACGGCGTTGCCGCCCCGCCGCAGGGTGTCCACGCCGACCGACGACGCGAGGGCGTTGGCGGACGCGACCATGGCCGTGCGGGCCACACGCAGGGGGACTCGGGTGGGGCTTTTCATGCGGGTTATCCTTGTGCCAGACTCTTTTTTCGCCGTTAGGCTATTGTACCGTTTACAAACGGCCAATGACGCGCCATAATAGAGATGAGACAAGAGGGCGCTGCTGCTAACAACGCCCCCTTGCCGTCCGGCTACTTTTTCAGTAGCTGGTGAATCGCAGCAATAGCGGACGCTATCGCGGCGATTGTCTGCGCAACCACTCTCAATTTGAGAGCAGTCCGCCAGGACCCTTGCCTCATAGGACTTACCTCCTTTCGGCAAGATTGAAAAGGCAGCCTCCTGAGGGCTGTCTTTTCGTTTTCATGGTACCTCCTGCGTAAGTCCCAGGACTGAAGTTCTGGGCTACGAAGTGCCTGTCGCCCGCCTTCGCGGGCGCCGGTGGGACAGTCTTACGCCCGCGAAGGCGGGCAGAACGCCCTTTCCAGCCCAGGACTTCAGTCCTGGGTGGACTTATGCAAGAGGTCTGTTATACCCCCGTCAAGCGAACGGGCCGCCACTCATTAAAAGAGTGACGGCCCGTTCCTGCGTGTCGCAAGCCCCCGACGCCTACTGCGCTTCTTCGACGGCTTCGTCTTCGCCGATGACGGGATTGGTCAGGGTGCCGATCTCAGGGATGCGGACCTCGACCGTGTCGCCGGGATGCAGCGGGCCGACGCCCGGCGGCGTACCGG
>CAXUCQ010000577.1:0-2318 GCA_964249295.1 uncultured Armatimonadales bacterium
GTACTAGCCGTCTGAGGGAGACGGAGCCTGCCTCGCGAGGGTGTGTGCCGGGGTCATAAACTCGATCACGAAATCGGTCTCGGACAGTTCCCGCTTATTAGATATGTTGGGGTCACGCTGGGAGCGCGCCGAGGTCACGATGGGAGAAGCGAGCCCGGCAGCGCGCAGAGCCTCAACAAGGCCATCGGCGTTCTTTTGAGCGTTGAGGACGTTCCACTCTGCCGGGTAGCTGACAGTCAGCCGGATCCCTTGCACCAGCGGGGCGCATTCCTTGCTCCGCAGCATGGCCGCCATGCCGCGCATAGTCTGTACACCGGACGGGCTGACATGCGAGGCATCCGAGAAGAGCGTAGTGTTCGGCAAACGGAAGTCAAGAAAGGGGCCGTTGCGCGTGCTAAGGCGATACTCACTGTTCAGGCCCCGCACTGCGGCGGCGGCGGTTTTGAACTTCTTCTCGTCAGCCGCGTACACGGCTTCCGCCACCCTGGCCGTCACCAGGAAGTAGACGATAATTACGAGCAGTAGGTTGATGGCGACGTCGGCGACGACAATGTATGGATTGAGAGCAGGGCCGCGACGCTGGTGCCGCAGCTGAAGGATTTGTGTCATGCTCCATTCCTTTCACCGCGCCCGTCGCGTGTGCCGATCACATGCTTCCAGATCGGCTCCTGGAGATAGGTGCGTATCTGCCGCAACTCGCGATGCAGAGTCTGTGCCTCGGCCTGGCTCGTTCGCAGGAGGCTTTCCCCGCTGGCGAGGGACTTCTGACACATTTCCAGGACCTCCCGCATCTGCTGGCGGCTGTCACTGCTGGCGAGAGCGGTGACGGCAGTCACGAGTGAGCGGACTTGGCCATTGACCGAGATGTTCTGCTCCGCGAGAGCACCGACGCGATCGTCCACGGTCTGCGACACGGCGTCGATGCGACCGGATACGGTCTTCAGACTGCCTGAAACCGTCTTCAGGCCTGCCGTCACCTGCACGAGGGCGTCGCCAAGGACTTCGCCATCCGGCATGGTCATGGCCTCTGGGTGAATCTGACGCAGCAGGGCGTTCAGGGTCTCGGCAACACGGCGCGACTCTCCGGCACTCTCGTCGAGGCGTCGCGAAAATTCTTGGGCAGAGTGCGCGAGGGCGTCCTGCATCTGTCCCGCCATGCCGGTGATGGCGCCCCGCTCCTGGCCGACGGCCTGTGTGAGAGCGTCCAGGTGCGTCACGACGGCCCCGATCTGTTCGCGCATCGATCCGCGCTCGGCCTCACTGTTGACAGCGATGGCCTCGATCGCGCCGCGGCTGGCGTCCAGGCCTTCGGCCGCTGTCTGGAGGGGGGCCAGAACCCGGCCGCCGAGGTGAAGGAGCTGCTCGGCGCTCGCCTTCAGGTGGCCGAGTATCTGGTTGCGCTCCGACTCGAGTTCGGCACGGTAATGGATGATGCTGTCCGCACTCTGCCCGAGGGTTGCTGCCGTGGCCTGCATTCGCCCCATGCTGTCTTCGAGAGCGCCGGTCGCCTCGGACAGGGTCTCCTGAAGCTCCTGAGCGGCGCCGCGCACGGCAGAGCCAAGGGTTTCGGCGAAGAAGTCCCTACTGTCATGGATGGTGCGGCCGAAGTCTTGCAGGAATCCCTGACTGCCTACCAGGATTTCGGCCATCTTGTGGAGTTGCGCTGTCTCGGTCGCCGGAAAGATGAGCGGCATCAGCCTGAGCGTGACCAACTCCTCAGTACCGGCGAGCAGTTCACCCTGGGCGGCGTCGAGGCGGTTCAGGAAAAACGCGAGAACGATGCTGGTCGTGATGCCGGCCAGGGTGCAGGAGAAAGCGGACTGCATCGGCTGGAGGGCCGCGAGCAAAGCGGCGGGATCGGAGGGCGCCCCGGAGAGGGTGCTGTTGAGTTGCGTGATGATGCCGCGCAGACCGGCGACGGTGCCGGCAAGGCCGAGCAGCACCAGGATCGAGGTGAAGTAGCGTGGTAGTTCCAGGGCAAGGTCCTGGCGGGATTCGTAGACGGCGCTGATCGCCCCGGCCCCGGCAGCCCCGCTGCCGCGCAACGTCCAGAGTGCGTGGATACGTTTGCCGATGGCGGTCACCGGCACCGGGTGAGGATCACTCTGCATTAGTCCGGTGCGCTCGCGCAGTTCCGCAAGCGTCACCACCGGGGCCGGATCACTGTTCTCAGCGTCAGTAGCGGCCAGAGTACCCCTGACAAAGTCGACGTGTTCGCGTTCATCCTTGACGGCATGCATCAGTCGGATCGTGCGGACGAGGCCGACCGCGAACAGCGTGTAGATGAGCAGGTTGACGATCAGACCTTCCGTGGTCTC
>CAXUCQ010000578.1:0-2313 GCA_964249295.1 uncultured Armatimonadales bacterium
CCGAAAGCGTCAACTACGTCAACGCCCCCGCCCTCGCCGCCGCGCGCGGCATCAAGGTCACCGAAAGCCGCACCTCCAGCGAGGGCGGCGACGGCGGCGCGGGCCTCCTCCTGTCCGTCCGCAAGAAGTCGTCGGAAGGCACGGAGCGCGTCATCAGCGGCACCGTCTTCAGCCGCGACAACGTCCGCATCCTCACCATCGACGGCTACCGCGTCGACATCCGCCCGACCGGGCGGCGTCGGCGAGGGCGGCCTCGTCGATGATGCCGCCTCGGGCGACGTTGACCAGCCGGACGGTGGGCTTCATCCGGGCGATCTGTTCGGCCCCGATCATGCCGGCTGTTTCCTTGGTCTTGGGGACGTGGACGGTGATGTAGTCGGCCTCTTGGTAGAGGGCGTCCAGGTCCAGCAGTTTGATGCCGAGCGTCTCGGCCTGTTCGGGTTTCAGGTAGGGGTCGTGGCCGACGACGGTCATGCCGAAGGCCTGCAAGCGGGCGGCGACCTCGCGGCCGATCTTGCCCAGGCCGATGACGCCGAGCGTCTTGCCGTAGACCTCGGACCCCATGAACTTTTTGCGGTCCCACTTGCCGGCGCGCAGGGACTGGTCGGCCTGGGGGATGCTGCGGGCGGCGGCGAGCAGCATGGCGACGGTGAGTTCGGCGGCGGCGAGGGTGTTGCCCTCGGGGCTGTTGACGACGAGGATGCCGCGCTCGGTGGCGGCGGCGACGTCGATGTTGTCGACGCCGACGCCCGCGCGGCCGATGATCTTGAGGTTTTTGGCCTGGGCGATGACGTCGGCGATGACTTTGGTCTCGGAGCGGACGGCCAGGGCGTCATACTCGCCGATGATGGCGAGCAGTTCCTCTTTGGGCAGGTTGGTCTTGACGTCGACTTCGGCGACCCGCCTCAGAATCTCGATGCCCTCGGGGGCGATGGGGTCGCTGACTAGGACTCTCGGCATGAATAAACTCCCTCGTTTAGTTCTGATATTTATTCGGACGGGCCGCGCTCCCGCGCCGCCCGGATCAGCTCCGGCGTGACATGAAAGTTGGTACGCCCCAGGCGTACCATCGCGTCGTCAAAATCCAACAAACCGGCTCGTGACGCCGCCGCGAGAACGCCCAGTGTTCCGATGACGTCGAGGCCCCGTGTTTGTGTCACCCGTCGGCCCTTGCGCTCGTCCATCAGGACAAGATCGGCGCTCACCTCGACGGCCAAGGAGAGGCGGTCAGTTCACCGACGCCGAGCGCCAGCGGCAGGAATGAGCGCGGCTGACTGACCGTGATCCATCCTGGCAGACGCGCGGCCCAGGCGCGGACGATCTCCGGCGTGTCTGGGTGGAGCAACTCCTTCCGCACGGCTTCGGGGATCACGACGGAGCCGTACAGGGAGGGCAGGACGTCTGCGGCCCCGACCAGTACCAGAGAGTTGAGCGGCCCCGTATCTGCAATGACGATCACGGGTGTTTCCGGCTGAGGCGGGCCATTGTCTCCAAGTCCTCTTCAAAGTCCTGTATGTCGTAGTGCAGATAAGCCCCATGCGCTTTGAGGAACTCTTCCGTCCGCCAGAAGCTCAGGCCCAGCATCTCTCCCACCTGCCCCCGGCTCAGCGCCTCCCGGCGGTAGCCTTCCAGGGCGATGGCTTCCAGGGCGAAGCGGGGGAGTTCCGGCTGCTGCGCTTGCAGACTTTCCCGGATCGACTCCGATAACTCGATGACGACTGTTGACATAGAGTTCTTCCTGCCCGGCGGCGTGAGCGCCGGGGGAGTTCGTTTTCGCAAAAAACGGTGTGGCGAAGGCCATGGCGGACGGCTCAGAACGTGTCACGGCCAGTTCACGCCCTCAGTATACCCGGCGTTGCCGCCGGGCGGGGTCGTCTTGGAACAATGCCGCCGGTTTTTGCGGCCCGAGTCGCTGTCCTGGAAACCGGCGGGGAGTTCGGTTTCGCAAAACACGTGTCCACGCGGCGCGTCTCTTCGTCGCCATCAAGAACCATCTCAAATGAGTAACACCGCTGCCGGAAGCCGCCGGCCAGTTGCACGAAACGGGCGTCGAGGATCGTCAGTTCCAGCCGGCGGATCAGCGTTTCCGGCACGGCGATCTCGCCGTCAAAGCCGGTGTCCACGACGAACTCAACGTCAAGCGGTCCGCTGAGGCCGGGGAGCGTCAGCGTCACGCGCGGGAAGCGGTCCCGCCACTGGCCGACGGTCACTTCTGCTGTCCCGCCGTCATCCGGCCCGCGATGAGATGGGCGGCCAGTCCCCACTCCGGCTCCGGGCCGATGTGGAGAGTCCCCAGCCTGCCTTCAGGGCGTC
>CAXUCQ010000579.1:0-2311 GCA_964249295.1 uncultured Armatimonadales bacterium
GGGGGCCCCTGCCCGGGGCCGCCGGCTCTTCCTTTGTTTGAAACTCGGCCCGCTTGGGTACCGTGTCGTGCGGACAGTTGGGGAGACGGGGATGACGAGACTTGAACTCGCGGCCTCTGCCTTGACAGGGCAGCGCTCTAACCAACTGAGCTACACCCCCACAAAGTCAACGGCCCAGATATTGAACCGCTTTACCCACTCTTGGCCCGTTGCAAGCCGGAAGGTGGGTTGAGTGCAGGAGAATGACCAGGGCCTTCTCCCGACACTCTGGACAGGCCGATGGAGGGATTCGAACCCCCGACCCGCTCTTTACGAAAGAGCTGCTCTACCCCTGAGCCACATCGGCAACCGGCAACGCTTCCTATTATACAGGCGGGGCCGCGAATTGTCAAGGGATCGCGGCAAAATCACCGGGGCAGAATCACTCAGATGCGCTTCAGCAGATCGGGCGCGTCCGTGATGATGCCGTCAACATGGCAGACGTGTCGCAGGCGCCGCATCTCTTCGGACAGATTGACCGTCCAGGCGTAGACCAGAATCTCGCGCCGGCGCAGCGCAGTAACGACCTCCGGCGTGACCAATCGGTGATGCCAGGTGACGGCGTCCGTGTTCACCTCCGACAGCCGCTTCTCCGTGATCGCCGCCGTTTCCAGCGTCAAACTCAGCGGGATGCGCGGGTCCAGGCCGCGCAGGATCTGCCGGCTCGCGTCGGGCGCCCCGGCCACGAGCAGACGCTCATACGGCAGGCCGCTGCCCCGGATCGCGCGCGCCAGCAGGCCCTCCGTCCCCGGCTCTTTGAAGTCGAGCATCAGCCCGGCGCCGGTGCGCCGCACCAGGTCGAACACCTCGGCCAGTGTCGGCAGCGGCGCACCCGTCTCCGCCGCGTGGGCCTGCCACTCCGCGTTGGTGCGCTTGCCCAGCGGCGTCTCCTGACCCAGCACCAGGCGGACCGCCTCGTGATCGACCACCAGCACGTCATCCAGCGTGGCCCGCACGTCCACCTCCACCATCTGCGCGCCCGCTTCCAGCGCGCGCTCCAGCGAGGGAAGGGTGTTGCCGGGCGGCGCCAACTGCGGCGCCCCGCGATGGCCGACGATGGGAAATGCTTGGATGCGCGATGCCATCAATGCCAGAAAAGGGAGAGCCAGGCTCTCCCCTTTTCCCTTCTCTCCGTCATGATGCCCACAGCCGAAAGATGCCGCCTACCGGACTTGAACCAGTGACACCTCAATTTTCAGTCGAGTGCTCTACCAACTGAGCTAAGGCGGCGTGAGATTCGATGCAAATGCGGATGGGCGAGGCAGGATTTGAACCCGCGACCTTGACTGTGTAAAAGTCCTGCGCTACCCCTGCGCCACTCGCCCGAGTGGGCGTCCCGCTCGAAGACCTATTATACCAAGCGTTTTGCGAAAATTCAAGAGGAGCGGTCTTCATAGCGGAACTCGATGGGCGCGTCGATGTCCGGGTGCAGGCTGGCGTGGACCGGACACAGATGCCCCACGCGCTCCAATGCCGGGCGCACGTCGGTGGGGACGGACGCGGGCAGGATGACGACGACGGGCAGCCGCCCGATCCGCCGGGGACTCGTCTGCATCTCCTTGTCGACCGTCGCCGTGATGCCCGTCAGGTCCAACTCGTGCCGCTCGGCCCACATCGCCATCGTGGTCAGGATGCACGACGCCAGGCCCGCGGCCACCAGGTCGGTCGGGCTAAAGGCCGAGGCCTCCCCGCCGATGTCTCTGGGCGCGTCCGTCCGCAGAGACGGTCCTTCTTGGTGGCGCAGCGTGCATTTCTTATGCCCGTCATACTGAACGTCGATGTGGACCAAAACCGACCCTCCTGCCGAGATCAACTGGGCGCGTCGATGGGGAACGAGAACGTCGCCGTGGGGTGGCCGGGGCGCTCCGCCTGGACCTGGACGCGGTACGGCGAGACGATCCCCAGCACCACGGGGACGTCGTAGACCCCGTTCCCCTGCGCGCGCCCGCTCACGGCGCTCGCCGGCAGGCGCGGGGACTGCGCCTCCGCCGACGCCGAAACGTTGGCGTCCCCGATCGGCTCCGACGTCCGGGCGTCGATCAGGGTGATGACCAGGACATCGTCGCCCGTGTGCGGCGGCGTCGGCGTCGTGCTGAGCGTGGCCGTGACCCCCGCCGAGGTCTGCGCCGGCGAAACGGCCGGCGGGGCCGGGGCGCGGGAACAGCCGGCCAGCGCCAGCAGCGCGACGCCCGCCCAGGCGCGCAGCGGCTTCCGACACCTCATTGCGCCGTCCGCACGAACCCGCGCACGTCCAGCGGCAGCAGTTCCGCGT
>CAXUCQ010000580.1:0-445 GCA_964249295.1 uncultured Armatimonadales bacterium
GCGTGGCGCAAGTCGCCCACGGACGTGAAGGTGGCGCTGAGAAACCTGGAGATCGCGGAGGCGGCGGCGAAGTCGGCGCAGGACCGGTCGGACCGCGAAACGGCGCACCGTCTCGACCAGGACGCTTACCGGACGGCGTGTGAGCAGCGGGACTACTGGCAGCGGCTCTACAAGGAGGCGCTCGCGGACAGAGAGGCGCTGCGGGCGATGTGGGGGATGTGGGACACGACGCTGGACGACGTGGTGGAGCGGGAGCGGGAGCGCCACAGGCGCGAGGGGAAAACGATATGAGTCAGACACGACAGATCGGCAGCGACCTGCCGCTGAACGGGCAGATCACCGTGACGACGGCGGCGCAGCCCATCGGCAGCAAGCCGGGTGCGCTGGCGCCGCGCCGGTCGGTCAACATCCGCAACATCGGCGCGGCGACGGTCTACGTCGGCGC
>CAXUCQ010000580.1:455-2310 GCA_964249295.1 uncultured Armatimonadales bacterium
GCCGTCGTCGGGTCCGGCACGGGGACGGTGGCCTATTTGGAAGAGGGGTACGTCTGATGGCGGAACTCTCCACCGGCTACACGCAGGCCGCACCGGGTGCGGCGTCCTGCCAGCAGACGCAGCGGCTCGTCCTGCCGGCGAACACCTGGACCACCATCGCCCAGGGGGCGGGGGCGGGGGCGATCACTAAGGTCTGGTTCGCGGTCGACGCGAACGGCGGCAGCGGCAACACCGTCTCGCAGGCCCGCATCCGCATCACGTTCGACGGCGCTCCCGTGCCGCAAATCGGCGGGGTCGCCGGGATGCCCCTGGACGCCTTTGTCGGCGCGGGCTTCAACGCCTCCCCCGTTTATCGCACGAACGTCTGGGGGCAGAGCATTTATAGCCCGCCCAACCAGATGTCGGGCTATAACAACATGGTCATGCCGTACTCGGCGGGCTATAAAGTCGAACTCCTGCCCTACGGGACCGGCAACAACATCTGCTGGTCGAACGTGGAGACGGAGCCGGTCGCCGCCCTGCCCGTCGGCGCGGCCCCGCCCGCCGGCTACCGCCTCAACGCGATCTTCTCGGCCACGACCTCGGTGGCCCCTGGGGTCGAGCAGACCCTGCTCCAGACGACCCGCCCCACCATCCTGCTCGGCGTCCTGCATTATTTCAGCGGGGAGACGGACCTGCACTTCCTGGAGGGCGACCAGCGGATTTATTACGGCGGGTCGGGGACGGCGGCGTACCGCTCCAGCGGGAGTGAGGACTTCTTCCAGAGCAGTTACTATTTCACCGACGGGTACACGCATAACGACGAAGCCGGCCTGGTCTACAAGGACAGTTCGGGCGACATCTGCGCGTACCGCCTGTGGCCGCTGTCAAAGGCCCCGGCTTCGCCCACGGGGCTGCAGCTCACCTGGGCCAACGGCGACGCAACATACAACACGCCGACCCAGAACACCAACTCGACGCCCGTCCTGTTCTACTACATGAAGTGAGGCCCTGAATGAAGCGCACCTTTGCCACGCTCGCCCTGCTCCTGTGCTGCGCCCTCCCCGCCCTCTGCGCGGGCGAGATCACGGCCCAGGACACGACCGGGCAGACCCTCTACGCCGTCGAGTACCTGGGCGCACAGGTGATGACGGCCTCCACGGGCGCACTCGGCACCGAAGCGGACGGCTCGTGGAGCGCCTACGCCATCCCCCTGACCGAGATCGGCACGACGGGCAACTACGCCGGCAACGAGCCGACCGGCGCGGCGGCGAACAAGTACGCCGTCGCCGTCTACGAGGAGGCCACGCCCGGCACCGTGTCTCTGGCCGCAGACCAGAAGGTCGGCTACGGCAGCCTGGAATGGGGCGGGGCCTCTCTGGTCACGCTGACGGGGGTCAACGCCGCGCTGCCGAGTGCGGCGGGGATCGTCAGTGCGCTCTTCGGCGCGTCGTACCTGACGATCCCCGCCGGCCATACGACGAGCGGCACGGGCGAGACCCTGACCTACAAGCAGTGGATGGCCCTCGGCGACGCGGTGAGCGGCGGCGACAACAGCCCGAGCGGCCCCCCGGTCGCCGGCGGCACCGCTTCCGTGACCTACTACCTGCGCGGGGCGGCCAAGCTGCCGGCCAACATCGTCGCGGTGGCGACGGTCACCTACGACGCCAACAAGAATCAGACCGGGCGCAGCGTCCTCGTCGCGCAGCCGTTCCCGGCGGTGCAGTAGAGTAGCAGTCGGGCAGCAGTCGGGGAAAGGAGCCGCCATGGCGAGCATCGACGCGGGGCCGGACCAGGGGATCGACGCGGGCATCGATCAGGGGGCGGGGGCCCCCCGCGCGGCCCCCCCCATCGGCAAATCACATAAGGGGGACCC
>CAXUCQ010000581.1:0-1988 GCA_964249295.1 uncultured Armatimonadales bacterium
TGATGGTGGAGGTGTAGCCGGTGACGCTTTTGGCGGTCAGGGTGAACGAGGACCCGGTCAGGCCGCTGAACACCAGGTAGTCGCCGGAGGTGGTGGCCGTGGCGAGGGTGAACGGCGTGTTGACGTTGTAGGCGCTCTGCATCAGCGCGTTCTGGGAGGCCCGCGTCGTGCCGGCGGTGCCGGTGGCGACGGTGAAGGTCCCCGTCGAGGGGGCGCCGTTCTGGACGCCGAGCGCCCCGTTGAAGAAGTACACGTAGACGCTGTAGGTCGAGTACGGGACGCTGGAGACGGTGACGGTCGCGGCGGCGTTGGCGGCGGCGGGCGGCCCGCTCTCGATGAAGCCGTCCATCAGCTGCTGGTTGCCGTCGGTGCTGTAGGTGGCGTTCTTCTGCAGGTTGCCGGTCTGGGCGTCATACGAGCTGTAGGTGAGCGACGTCGCCACGGTGTTGCCGCTGGCGTCGGTCATGGTGCCGGAGCCGACGCCGCCGCTGTTGCCGCCGTTGTCCGTGTTGAAGTCCATGGCCGAAACGACGCCGGCGGCGAGGGTCGGCTGCACGTAGGAGGGGTTGTTGGAGTTGCCGGAGAAGCTGAAGCTGATGACGTTGGACTGGGCCTGCGCGATGCCCTGGGCCGCCAGCACGGCGCCGGAGGCCGCGAGGGCGAGGAGAGAAGTCTTCTTGAACACGGTGGTTTCCTTTTTCATGCGGTCGTTGTTGATGTCGGTCTTGATGTCGGTCTTGATGTCGGTCTTGATGCGGCCTGTGTGGCCCGCGCCCCGCCGCGGGCGGCGGGGCGCGGATGATTGGGCGATGCGCTAGGGGATCGTGTACTGCGACCCGCCGTAGGTGCTGTCCTCCTTTGCGGTCCCGCTGGTGTCGAAGGCGGAGCCGCGCAGCCCGGCCAGCACGGAGCCGCTGACGATCTGCGGGTGGCCGATGCCGCTCAGGTAGGCGTTCAGCTTGGACAGCGAGACGCGGGCCGAGATGGTGTTGTGGACGGTGTCGAACGAGTAGGAGTCCGCCGCGCCGATGGCCGTGTAGGTCAGCGAGCCGTCGGAGTTGCGGACCGCCATGCCGTAGGTGGCGGTGGCGGCGCCGGCGGCGCTGGTGTCGACCTCCAGGTAGAGCTGGTCGCCGAGGTCCGACAGGCCGAAGGAGTAGGTCCCGGTCGGGTCCAGCACGGAGTTGGGGCAGTTGGCGGCGAAGTTCATGCGCCAGGACGACGCGGGCGGCGGCATCTGGGTCCCCGGCGTCATGGCCGTCAGGTTCGAGACCGTCATCTGGGCGATCAGCGCCGGCCCTTTGGGGGACTGCACGGCGTAGTACTTGATGGCCGTGATGTCCAGCGGGTCGGTGGCCGGGGCGGTGGCAACCAGGCCGTAGGACTCGTCGCCGACGAAGTCCGTGACCTGCGCGCCGAACGGTCCGGGGACGGGCGCGGTGACGTAGGCGGCGGGGGCGGTCTGCCGGGCGGCCATCGGCCCCTCGACGGGGGCCGGGACGCTGGCGCCCGGATTGATGCTCGGGCCGCCGGTCTGGCGGACGGAGAAGCAGTCGCCGCTGAAGTCGTTGTGGTCGTCGGTGTAGCCGATGACGGCGGCGCCGGTCGGGTCGAACGAGACCTCGAAGTAGTCGAGCAGGTTGCGGTTCGGGTTGGCGCCGGTCACGACCAGGCCGCCCTCGGAGATGTTGCCGGCGTGGATGTAGTGGTTGCTGACCGTGGTCTCATAGAAGGTCGGCGTGGCGGAGGTGGCGTTGTAGGTCAGGGCGTAGAAGACGCGCCACATGGCGTGCGGGCCGCCGCGCGAGTTGGACGAGACGCTGCCGTCGTCCTGGCCCTGGGCGTTGAGGTTGTTGGTGCCGTACCAGACGACGCCGACGGAGCCGAACTGGGTCCCGAGCGCCAGCCGCGGGAAGATGTTGAACTTGGGCTGGATGGTCGGGCTGACCGTCGCCGGGGCGTTGACCCTGACGGGGGTGCTCCAGGTC
>CAXUCQ010000581.1:2016-2309 GCA_964249295.1 uncultured Armatimonadales bacterium
GCACGCCCCGGTCGAGCGAGTGCTCCAGGAACACGTCCGTGTCGTTGGAGTAGAGCGCGTACAGCGTGCCGAAGCCGTTCGGGTGCGCGGCGGACTTGGTGCCGTTCGTGGCGGAGTCGCGGGCGACCTGGCACTCGAAGAAGATGTGCGCGACGCCGTTGGGGTCGGTGGCCGCCTGGTAGGGCTTGAAGTCGCCGGTGATGGGGGCCGGGTTGGGGTTGAGGTCGGTGGCCGGGGTGCTGGGCGTGCCGACCGCGACCGTGCCGTCGTCGACTCCGGCCGCGACCGTGCGG
>CAXUCQ010000582.1:0-2307 GCA_964249295.1 uncultured Armatimonadales bacterium
CAGCGGGGACCTAGACCTGACCACACACGGGGACTTTTTCATGGCCACGGACATATATCCGCCAGCTCCAGCGGATCATGAAGGTTCACCGCCGCGATCTGCGTCTCGACGTAATCCGCCAGGGCGTCGAGGAATCAAGCCTGCCGGATAACCTCAAGCAGCTCGCCCAGCAGCGGCTCGACCTGGCGGCCGACTACATCGACGACTCCGTGTCGATCAAGGACATCATCCGGCCGGGCCGGATGATCATCGTGGACCTCCGGGACGAGTTCATCGAGAAGGACGAAGCTCTCGGGTTGTTCGTGGTGCTGATGCAACTGTTCGCCGACGCACAGCGGGAACGGTTCAACAAGCTCGTGGTGTTCGACGAAGCCCACAAGTACATTGACAGCCCTGACCTGGTTGACGGCCTGGTCTCCAGCGTCCGCGAGATGCGACACAAGGGCATGAGCGTGCTCGTCGCCAGCCAGGACCCGCCGTCGGTGCCGATCAAGCTGATCGAACTGTCCGACATCGTGATCCTGCACAAGTTCAACTCGCCCGCCTGGCTCCGCCATATGCAGAAGGCGGCCGTCTCGCTCGCGGACCTGAGCCCCGCGAAGATGGCGAGTCTCGCGCCTGGCGAAGCTTACGTCTGGTCGAGCAGGTCCACCGAAATGGAATTCACCCGCGGCGCAGTCAGGATGCGGCTTCGACCCCGGATCACCCAGCACGGTGGTGCCACGAAGACCGCCATTGAGTAGACCCCGCCGGGAACTGTCTCCCAGCCACGGTGCAGCCCGAAGCAGGGTGGTTCAACCTCGGCCAAGTGATGGTCACCGCACAGGTAGCGCCACAGGAACTAGCCACAACTCCGGTGAATGAGGCAACCAGCCTACGCAACTTGCATTGACCAACCCGATGAGGCACCCTGCCTAGGTGACGTCCACAACGCTCCTTGGTGATCACTGATCATGCCCAGACAGACACGACCGCCAGAGGGATTGTTCGCCGAGCGACTCGACCGCCTGTTCCGGACGGCCCACCCGAAAGACCGCGGACCGTACACGCCCGCCGAGGTCGCCGAGGCGATCAACCAAGCCGCCGGGGACAAGGTGGTGTCCGGAACCTACCTTTGGCTGCTGCGGACCGGACAGCGGGACAACCCCACCATGAAGCACCTCATCGCCATCGCCCGGTTCTTCGGGGTGCCGCCGACCTACTTCTTCCCCGACGACGCCATGCAGCAGGACGCCGTGCCCGCCGAACTCGCCGCCGCGCTCAGCGACGACAAGGTACGCGAGATGGCACTGCGCGCGGCCGGACTGTCAGACCGGTCACTGAAAGCGATCACGAACATGATCGACAGCGCGCGCACGGTCGAGGGACTCCCGGACGACGCCGATCACACAGGTTGATAGATTCTATTAACGCCAGTTTAAATAGTCTAGAGTTAAACAACTGATGACTGGATCTGACTTCCCGCAGCCGAGGGAGCCAGGCAAGCCCAGGGACACCGCTCCCCCGTCCCGCGACTCACGGAGCGATCTCGCATGCCCGAAGGCACCAGCACTGACAGGTCCGTCCGCCTGCTTCCGAACACGATGGCCGGCCCGGCCGCCCCCGCGGTTGGCGAATGGCACGGCCGTGGCTTGTGCGTAGGCGAGGACCCGGACGTCTTCTTCCCGTCCCACGGCGAGCCTGGTATGAAGGCAAGGGAAATCTGCGCCGCGTGCCTGGTGCGCGTCGACTGCCTCAAGTATTCGACAGCGACCGACGAGTTCGGCATCTGGGGCGGCCTGGACCAGCAGGAACGGCGGAACCTGAAGAGAAAACGGCAACGCAGGGCAGTCGCCGCCCAGGCTAGAGACGACCAGGCCGGGGGCGCGGCGTGACTCCCGAGCAGCGCAGGCTCCGCGCGCAGATCGCGGCCAGTACCCGGTGGTCTCGCCCGATGTCCCGCGAGGACCAAGCCGACGCCGCCAGAGCCGCCATGCACGAGCGCCTTGAACGCCAGGTCGACCCATTCGGTGAACTGCCGCCGGACGAGCGCGACCGCAGGGTCCGCTCCGCAGCGCGGGCACTGTCGGCGAAACTGAACTTGGCGAAAGCCAGCAAGCGCAAACGAACCACTCGCGTATAGAGGCTGTCTTCGAACCCTAGTCGGGGCTGGGGTTATCATCGCGGGCTCGGGTGAGGCGGCGGTTCATCTGGTAGATGGCGGCGAGGTAGACCCAGGCCTGGTGGCTTTCGGGGAGGCCCTCGTAGTCGCGGGCGCAGCGGCGCCTGCGGGTGATCCAGGCGTGGGTGCGCTCGACGACCCAGCGG
>CAXUCQ010000583.1:0-2290 GCA_964249295.1 uncultured Armatimonadales bacterium
GCCCGCCCCAACCCGGCGGCGGGCCGCCCGGTCCTTGCGCTGCCGCGCTCGGTGCGGCGGCCAGGACGCCGACGAGCGCCGCGACGGCGAGGCCGAAGCGGCGTCTGAGCAGATGTGGTGTCATGACAGCCTCCGTGTGCGCCCGGCGTTCTGTGGGTGTGGCAGGCGCGTGTGCTGCGGACAGTATCGCGCCGCTGCATGAAATCTGGATGAAAGCGAGAATCCCAGGGCTGAACCCCTGGGCTGAGAAAAACGTGTTGCCCGCCCGTGAAGGCGCAGGAGTGACCCTTTCCTGTGTCCTTACCCCTGGGCAGTCTGCTCTTCAGCAGCCCAAGGCTTCACTCCTGGGGACTCTTTTTCATCCGCCTTTCATCTCGTGGGGATACCCTGGACCGATGATCAAGATACTGCTGATCGAGGACGAGGCGGGCATCGCGCGGATGGTCGCGCGGGGCCTGGAAGGCGCCGGGTACGCGGTCGAAACGGCGGCGGACGGCGCGGCGGGGCTGCGCCTGGCCCTGGAGCAGAGCTTCGGGCTGGTCATCCTCGACCTGATGCTGCCGGGCAAGGACGGCTGGCAGGTCTGCGAGGAGCTGCGGGCGAGCGGGCGGCAGACTCCCATCCTGATGCTGACCGCCCGCGACGCCGTGGACGACCGCGTGCGCGGGCTGGACGCCGGGGCGGACGACTATCTGCCCAAGCCGTTCGACTTCCGCGAATTGCGGGCGCGCGTGCAGGCGCTGCTGCGCCGGGACCGGGTCCACAAGGCGCGTCGCATCCGCGTCGCCGACCTGGAGATCGACACGGCGCAGCGGCGCGTCACGCGCGCCGGCGTGGAGATCGGGCTGAGCCACCGGGAGTACGAGCTGCTGGAAGCCCTGGCCTCCCACGAGCGGCAGGTGCTGACCCGCGAGGTCATCCTGGAGCGCGTCTGGATGGACGAGGACTCCTACTCCAACACCGTCGATGTCTACATCGGGATGCTGCGCAAGAAGATCGACGCGGGCCACGCCGCCAAGCTGATCCAGACCGTCCGAGGCACCGGCTACACGCTGCGCGCCCCCGAGGCGCCTGAGACAGAACCGGCGTCCGTGACGGGGAACACGCCGTGACGCCCCCCGGACGGCGGACATCGGGCCGATGGCCGTGGGCGAGGACGCCGGGCCGGGGGCGCTCGCTGCGCACCCAACTGGTCGCCTGGAACATCCTCGCGCTGGCGCTGCTGCTGGGCGTGCTGGGCGGCATCGTCCGGTACACCGTCCGAACGACCGTCATGGCGTCGGTGGACCGGGCGCTGTCCAACCGGCTCCGCCCGCCGGGCCGCCGACCGCACTTCGCATTCAATGACCGGGGACCGCAAGACAGAGGCCCAGCGCCGTTCCGAGACGGCAACCCCGGCCCTCCGCCGGAAGACGAGGGGCCGCCGGACGGGGCCGGGCCGTTCGGTAGGCGCGGCGGGCCGTCCGAAAGAGATGACGGGCCGTTTGGGGGAAACAGGGAGCCGTCTCAGGGAGGCGGCGGGCCGCCCCCGGACGACGGGGACCCGTACCGCCCGCGCGCGTTCGACCTGCAAGGCCGCTCCGCCGACCCCCGCGACCCGGCGACGCCCTGGGACCCCCGCGCGATCGCGCAGGCCGCGGCGGGGGCGGACGTGTACTCGAACGTCACGGCGGGCGGGACGCCGCTGCGCGTCCTGACCCGACTCCTGCGCCCGCCGGGGCCGCCCCGCCCGGCGCAGGGCGGCGGGACGCCCCGCGCCGTGGTGCAGGCGGCGTACCCGCTGACGGACGTGCGCCGGGCGATGGGCGCCGTGGACCGCGCCCTGCTGATCCTGATCCCCGTGGCCCTGCTCTGCGCCGGCCTGGCCGGGGCGGCGCTGACCGACCGGGTGCTGGGCCGCGTGCGCCTGATGACGCAGGCCGCCGGGCGCATCAGCGGCCGGGACTTCACCGCCCGCCTGCCGGAAACGGGCCGGGACGAGTTCGCGGCCCTGGCGGCGACGTTCAACGGCATGCTGGAGCGCCAGGAAGAGGCGTTCCGGCAGCAGCAGCGCCTGATCGAGCAGCAGCGCCGCTTCACCGCCGACGCCTCCCACGAGCTGAAAACGCCGCTGACGATCATCAAGGGCAACACCAGCATGGCGCTGAGCGCGCCGCCCGACCCCGAGGACGCGCGCCGGTCGATGCAGGACATCGACCGGGCGGCGGACACCATGCGGCGGCTGGTGCAGGACCTGCTGCTGCTGGCCCGCGCCGACGGCGGGCAGCCGGGCCGCGCCCCGGTCGCGCTC
>CAXUCQ010000584.1:0-2288 GCA_964249295.1 uncultured Armatimonadales bacterium
GACGCCCATGTCGCCTTTCTGATCGGCGCGCGCAGCAAAGACCTGCTCTTGTGCGAGGCCGAACTGCGGGCCGCCGGCATCGCCACGCACACGGCGACCGAGGACGGCTCCCACGGCACGCCGGGGCGCGTCACCGATGTCCTGCCCGTCCTAGTCGCGGCGCACCCCGGCAGCCCCGTGACGGTCTACTGCTGCGGGCCGACGCCCATGATGAAGGCCGTCGCCCTGCTCTGTCAGCAGCTCGGCGTTCTGTGCCAGGTCTCCGTGGAAGTTTCAATGCCCTGCGGGGTGGGGGTGTGCATGGGGTGCGTCCTTGATCTGGCCGACGGGCGCCGCGTCCGGTGCTGCGTCGACGGCCCGGTCTTCGAGTCACGGGAGGTGGCCTGGTGAACACCACCGTCAACATCGGCAAACTCGCGCTCCGCAACCCCGTCGTGACGGGTTCCGGCACGTTCGGCTTCGGCAGCGAGATGGCCGGCATCGTCGACCTGAACGCCCTGGGCGCCGTCGTCGTCAAGAGCACGTCCCGAGAGCCGCGAGGGGGCAACCCCACGCCGCGCATCGTCGAGACGGCGTCCGGCCTGCTCAACGCCATCGGCCTGCAGAACGGCGGCGTGGACAACTTCATCGCCGAAAAACTGCCATTTCTCCGACAGTTCGACGTGCCTGTGATTGTCAACCTCGTCGGCTACGAGGTCGCCGACTATGTGTATCTGGCCGAGCGGCTGACCGAGGCGGGCGGCGTCCACGCGCTGGAAGTCAACATCTCCTGCCCCAACGTCAAACACGGCTGCGACTTCGCCGTCGCCCCCGACCTGACCGCCGAACTGCTGTCGTCGGTCCGCGCCGTCACCGACCTGACGCTGATTACCAAACTGTCGCCCAACGTCACCGACATCGTCCCCATCGCCCGCGCCGCCGTCCAGGCCGGGTCGGACGCCCTTTCGCTCATCAACACCCTGCTCGGCACCAGCATCGACGTCCGCAAGCGCCGGTTCCGGCTCGCCAACATCACCGGCGGACTGAGCGGCCCCGCCGTCAAGCCCGTCGCCCTGCGCCTGGTCTGGCAGGTCCACCGCGCCCTGCCCCATGTCCCCCTGATCGGCATGGGCGGCGTCATGACCGCGACCGATGTCGTCGAGTTCCTGCTCGCCGGGGCCACCGCCGTCGCCGTCGGCACGGCCACGTTCGTCAACCCGACCTCCGTCACCGACATCATCCGCGATCTAGAGACCTGGCTGCGCGACAACGACGTGGCCGACGTCAACGAACTGATCGGAGCCGTCCAGCAATAGCCGACAAGCCGACCATCAAGAACAACGCCACCCGCGCCCTCGACGCCCAGGGCGTCGCCTACACCGCCACCGCGTACTCGCCCGACCTGCACACGGCGTCCGAGATCGCGGGCGCGCTGGGCGCCCCTTTGGCACAGGTCTTCAAGACCCTCGTCACGCTGCCGGACGCGCCGCAGGGCCGTCCCGTCCTGGTCGTTCTCCCCGGCACCCAGGAACTCGACCTCAAGACATTGGCCGCCGCCATCGGGGAGAAGAAGATGCGTATGGCGTCTCAGCAGGAAGCGGAACGGCTGACGGGCCTGCGCGTCGGCGGCATCTCCGCCCTCGCCCTGCTGGCGAAGAACTGGCGCGTCTTCCTCGACGCCTCGGCCCTGCAATACGATCAGTTCTACGTCAGCGGCGGCCAGCGCGGCCTCAACCTGCGCCTCGCCCCCGCCGACTTCGTCGCCATGACCCAGGCCAAGCCCATCACTCTGACATGACGCCCCAGGCCGTCATCCGCGACGCCGTCGCGCTCATCGGCTCGGTGCCGGGCTACGCGCGCGTCGCCCGCGACCTCGAACGTCGCCGCATCCTCTTCGACCCGCGCCTGCCGGACCGGGGCCAGGCGAGCCTGGGCGGCACGATCCGCATCGGCCCCGAAACCCTTCACGGCGACCGCGACGCCGTTCTCGTCGCGCTCGCGGGCACGCTCGTCCATGAGCATCACCACACGCGCCAGAACCCGTTCCTCAAGACCCTGTCGTTCTGGCGCGGCGTGTTCACGCGGACACACCCGATGGGCCGCTACGAACGGCCCGCCTACGAGCAGCAATCCGCCTTCCTCGACGCCCTGGCGCTCTCGCACCCTGAGTTGGCGGCCCTAGCCGCGCGCGAACGCGACGCCGCGCGCGCCTCGTTCGCCGCCTGCTATGGACCTCTGACGCTGTCCTGAACGGCGGCCCATGCGGCTTGCAGTGCCGCCCAATACTCCTGGGCCGCCGTGCCTAACTC
>CAXUCQ010000585.1:0-2286 GCA_964249295.1 uncultured Armatimonadales bacterium
GGCCGACGCCCAGCGCGGCCAGCCCGCCCAGCGCCAGCAGGCCCAGCCCGAGCGCCACGGCGCGCGCCGGCAGCAGCGGGTGGGCGTTGCGGTTGATCGCCGCGTCCAGCTCGCGCTGCACCTGACTCTGGCCCAGCGCCAGCGACGCCTGGGGCGACATCCGGTGCCGCAGGGCGCGGTCGACGGCGCGGATGTGCTCGTCCCACAGCAGTTGGCCGACGAACGTCACCGGGCGGAACTTGGTGAACGGCAGCAGGCTCTTGACGACCTTCTCGGCGGCCTGGAACCGGGGCGGCAGCCGCGCCCCCGTGGCCTGGAACACGGCCTGCGTGGTCCGGGTGTTGCCGTACAATCGGGGGACATAGACCTGCCCCTTGCGGGTCGCGTAGGCGAGCTGCGCCCGCGCCCCGAGCACGTTGGCCTCCGGGGAGGTCATCCACTGCACGAACTGCCAGGACTCGCGGACGTGCGCCGTGCCGCGCGGGATGGCGAGCGCGTCGCCGCCCGACCACGTCACCCAGGTCGGGTCGTGCGCGAAGCGGCCCTCGTGGCCCAGCCGCGCGGCGGGGACCGGGACGGGGCAGACGGCGAAGTCTTCATCGGGCCGGTAGCGGGCGATGGTCGACAGGAACAAGTCGCCGGCGACCTGCATCGCGAGCTGCCCCGTCAGGAACGGGTCCTGTTCGTCCCCGCCCCAGCCGCCGGAGAACGCGCTCAGCGCGTCCACGCCGCCCAGCTTGTCCTCCCACTGCACCAGCGTCTGCAGCGCCTGGGCCGTGCGCGGGTTGTCCAGGGTGCAGTGGAGGCCGTCGGCGGACAGGAACTCGCCGTCCTCCTGCCAGGACCACAGGTACAGCCAGCCCTCGCCGTGGACCGGCAGAAAGCCCAGCCGCTCGTAGCCGCCGTCCGGCGTCCGCACCGTCAGCTTCTGCGCGTCGGCGATCAGCTCGTCCCAGGTCCGCGGCGGCTTGTCGGGGTCCAGCCCGGCCTGCCGGAACAAGGCCCGGTTGTAGAACAGCACGCGGTCGTCGGTCGACCCCGGAATGGCGAAAACGTGGCCCCGGTAGACCGTCTCGTCCCAGGTCGCCCGGACGTAGTCCTGCCTGCGGACGGCGTGCGGGTCCTGGCTGAGCGCGTCCGCCTGGAGCAGGTCGTCGAGCGGGCGGAACGCGCCCCGGCTGGCCCAGTCGCCGATGGAGAAGCGGTCCTGCAGGACCAGGTCCGGCGGGGCGCCGCCGACGATGGCCGTCAGCAGCTTCTGCGGGTTCATCGCCCCCGCGCCCATCGACAGCAGGCTGACGTCGATGTTCGGGTGCCGCTGCTCGAACGCCGCCACGCGCGCGTCCAGGTCCGCCCGGTTGCTCTCGTCGGGCTGATACCCCCAGACGACCAGCTTGACCGGGCGCGGCCCGTCCGCGCGCGCCCCGCCCGCCGTCATCAGCAGACACACCACCAGCAGACACAGCACCCCTCCCCACAGTGGGAGGGCGCTGAAACTTTTGTTGTTCATAAGACCTCTTGCGAAAGCCCCCAGGACTGAAGTCCTGGGCTGCAAACTGCGGACTGCCCAAGGGTAAGGGCGAGGAGAGTCCCGTCATCTCTGCGCCCACGGAGGTGGGCAGTCTTCTCCCGGCAGCCCAGGACTTCAGTCCTGGGGCCTCTCCGGGCTTCCTCGACGCACGAGGTCTCCTGTCGCTCACTCATAGCGCAGCTCGGTCTCGCCCAAGCGGATGACGTCGCCGGGCCGCAGCAGGCGCGGCGCGGACAAGCGCAGGTCGTTGACCAGGGTGCCGTTGGACGAGCCGTCGTCGTCGATCCGGTGCCGCCCGCCCTCGTAGGCGATGCGGGCGTGGGTCCGCGAGACGGAGCCGTCCGCCGACAGGGCGATGTCCCGGTCTCGGGCGCGTCCCAACGTCGCCGGCTGGTGGCCGAGCGGGAACGACTGCCCGGCGTAGGGGCCGCGCACGGCGGTCAGGCGCGACCCGGCGGCGTCGCGCCCCTGCTGGGTGACGTCCCCTGCCCCCGCGGGAATGCCGTTCGGCGCCGTGACGTTGAAGTCTTTCAGCGCGACGGCGTCCGAGAACTGGGCCAGCACGGGCGTCAGCGGCACGGTCGGCTCCGGGACGGCCCCCATCTGCGCGACCACGTCCGGCGGCATCGCCAGCGGCGGGCGCGCATTTGTCGCAATTGCCCCCCCCGCCCCCAATCCTGGGGGAGCAAGAGGCCCGTTTCCAGCACCGCCTGCGTCGGCCCGCGTTCTGGCTCCCCCAGGATTGGGGGCGGGGG
>CAXUCQ010000586.1:0-2286 GCA_964249295.1 uncultured Armatimonadales bacterium
CCGCGTCTTGCCCTCCCCTGAAGGGGAGGGGTGCCCGCGTCAAGAAGTGACCGAGTGGCCCCGAGGCTTTGCTTCCGCCGGATGTGGGGCGGGGAGAGACGCCTGTGAACCTCGATCACCTACGGCGATAGGCACCCCTCCCCTTCAGGGGAGGGCAAGACGAGGCCTGCCGAGGCGGGGGAGGGACTCCGAAAGCCTCTTGGCACGGTCTGTGCAGGGGACGAATGCGGCGGCGCGACACACGACAGCACAGACCTGCCGAGTCCGGCCCATCTTGTGTTATAATAAAGGGCGGCATCCGAGGCCAACGCCCGACGCGGGCGTTCCCGCCGGGAACCGAACGCCCAGCGTCGAAGTCGAACGCCCGACGAAGTCAGACCGAACGCCTTATCTCAGTCGTACCAACGCCGAAAGTGGTAACAGTCACCTATGGAACCTGAAAACGACAGCCTGTCCTCCGGCCTCTCGCTGCACGAGTACCTGCAGATCCTGCGGCGCCGACGGGCCATCATCCTGCAAGCTTTTCTGCTCATCGCCGTCGTCGGCATCGTCGTCACCCTGCTGACCAAGCCCGTCTACCAGGCCACCGGCGAGATGGTCGTGGACGGCGGCGGCATGAACGTCAACACCGTCAACTCGGACAACCCCATCTCCGGGCTTCTCGGCGTCGGCGCGGCCCAGTCGCCCCAGACGGCCATCGAGGTGCCCCGCGACGCCGTCAACGAGATGTTCAAGGAGTACATCCAGGAGGACTCCGACCAGAGCGTCGCGGGCCTCGAGTCCTCCTACGAGTTCGTCAAGCAGCACGCCGACGCGGCCAACGCCCAGCGCCGGGCCGCCGAAGCCGCCCTCAATGCGTTCCGCAAGAAGAATGGCCTGACGGACTTCGCCTCCAACACCGCCGAGAAGGTCGGGCGCGTCGCCGCCCTCAAGAGCGACTACCAGGGCCAGCAGATCAGCATGGCCGTCCTGCAGGCCAGGATCGCCGCCGACCAGCAGCAGTACGCCCAGCAGCCCCGCTACAACACCTACCAGCTCGGCTACACCAACCCGCGCATCGCCGAGTACCAGGCCGCCGTCCGCGCATTGGAAGCCGACCGCGTGGCGGCGACTCAGCCCGGCGGGCTGAACCCGCGCGGCGACGCGCCCTACCTTAGGGCGCTGGACGCGAGGCTCGCCACGCTCCAGCAGCAGATCGCCGAGCAGCCCAAGCTGCTGTCCCCCCAGTCCAACACGCCCAACGGCGTCCGCGAGGCCCTGCGGTCCAGCCTGGTCGACCTGCGCGCCTCCCTCGGCCCGCTGCAGACCGAGATGGCGCAGACCAAGGCCGATCTGACGCAGGCCCAGGCCGTGGCCGGCAAGATCCCCGACCAGGAGCAGAAGCTGAACGACCTCTCCGGCGCCGTGGAGAACGCCACCGCCTCCGCCGCGTACTTCGGCAAGCAGGAGAGCGACCTGCAGCTGCGTGAGCAGGCCCGCCGGCCCAACGCCCACATCATCCAGCCCGCCCTGCTGCCCGACTCGCCCGTCCGCCCCAAGAAGGCCCTCAACATCCTGTTCTCGTGCATCATCGGCCTGTTCGTCGGCCTGTGCCTGGCGCTCCTGCAGGAGTTCCTCGACGACCGCATCAACACCGTCGAGGACGCCGACCGGCTGCTGGCCCTGCCCTCGCTGGGCTTCGTCCCCGCCCTGGCCGCCGCCGAGACCCGCCTGCTGCCGCAGATGCAGGGCAGCCAGGCCGCCTTCGGCGCGTCCGAGAGCTACCGCGTCCTGCGGACCAACGTCAACTTCTCCTCGGTCGACGCGCCCCTCAAGACCCTGCTGGTCGCCTCGTCCACCCCCGGCGAGGGCAAGACGACGACGGCCGTCAACCTCGCCTTCGCCATGGTCATGGACGGCAAGAAAGTGATCCTGCTCGACACCGACCTGCGCCGCCCCTCCGTCCACACCCTGCTCGGGCTGCCCGTCTCGCCGGGCCTGACCGACGTGCTGGCCGGACAGGCCAACCTCAACGACACCCTGATGCAGCACAGTCAGGTGCCGGGCCTGATGGCCCTGACCGCAGGCTCCACCCCGCCCAACCCCAGCGAGCTGCTCAACTCGCGCACGTTCCGCGCCCTGCTCGAGCAGCTCGGCGAGCAGGCCGACATGATCATCATGGACAGCCCGCCCGCGCTGGCCGCCGCCGACGCCCAGATCCTGGCCGCCCAGGCCGACGGCGTCGTGCTGGTGGTCGAGCCGGGCGAGACCAAAAAGGCCGACGCCAAGCAGACCCTGGGCCTGCTG
>CAXUCQ010000587.1:0-2273 GCA_964249295.1 uncultured Armatimonadales bacterium
CTGCTGGGCGGTCTCGACGCGGACGACGCCCACGCCGCCGGGCGCCGGCAGCGCCGTCGGCCCCGAGACGAGCGTCACCGCCGCGCCCCGCAGCCGGGCGGCTTCGGCCAGGGCGTAGCCCATCTTGCCGGACGAGCGGTTGGACAGGAAGCGCACCGGGTCCAGCGGCTCGCGGGTCGGACCGGCGGTGACAAGCACGCGCACGTCCTTCCAGGAGTCCCCACGCGCCAGCATCTCCTGGATGGCCTGGAAGATGGTCTCGACATCGGCCATCTTGCCGACGCCTTCGGTGCGGCAGGCCAGCCGTCCGCTGACCGGCTCGATGAAAAAGCAGCCGAAGTCGCGCAGTCGGGCGAGGTTCGCCTGGGTGGCCGGATGGTTCCACATGCCCGTGTTCATGCCCGGCGCGAGCAGGACGGGCGCGGCGCAGGCCATCGCCGCCGCCGTCAGCATGTCTTCCGCCAGCCCGTTCGCCAGCCGCGCCATGACGTTCATGGACGCCGGGACGATGACGAACAGGTCACAGTGGCGGGCCAGCCAGATGTGGGCGATCTCGCCGGGGTAGGGTTCCTCGAAGGTGTCGATGGGGCAGGGGTGTCCGGTGAGGGCGCGGAACGTGGCGGGCTGGACGAACCGGGCGGCGTCCGCCGTCATGACGGGGAACACTTCCACGCCGGACTTGACGAGGCGGCTGGCGAGATCGGCGGCCTTGTACGCCGCGACGGACGCGGAAACGCCGAGCACGACGCGCTTGGGCTGACTAGCTTCAGCCATCGGCGTCTCGCTCCCCCGCGCGCCGACTCGGCTTCGGGATGCGGCAGTGTTCGGCGCGGAGGATGGCGCGGATCGCCTCGACCGCCTCGGGGACCACGTCGTTGGTCACGGCGTAGTCGTAATGGGAACGATAGTCCATCTCCTTGCGGGCGTGCAGGAGGCGCTTGGCGATGGCGTCGTCGCTGTCGGTGCGGCGGTGGCGCAGGCGGCGCTCCAGTTCCTCCAGGGACGGCGGCTGCAGGAAGACCAGCACGGCGTCGGGCGCCTTCTGCTTGACGATCATGCCGCCCTGCACCTCGATCTTGAGGATCACGTCGATGCCCTTCGCCCGGCGCTCCGCGACCCAGTCGCGCGGGGTACCATAGTAGTTGTCGGCGTACTCGGCGTACTCCAGCAGCGCGTCTTGCGAGACCATGGCGTTGAAGCGGGCCGGGCTGACGAAGTGGTAATCGACGCCGTCCTCCTCCATCGCCTGCCCGCCCTCTTTCGGGCGGGGCGCGCGGGTCGTAGCTGTGACGCACTTCTGGATCGAGAACGGCAGCTCGGGGGCGGACAGCAGCGCGTCAAGGACGGTGTCCTTGCCGACGGCGGACGGGCCGGACACGACGACCAGCAGGCCGTGTGAACTCGGCGGTGCCGCAACCGGGCCGCTGGGAGTGGTGGGGAGTGTCACACAGGGATGATACCACGCCCGGAATCGTGAGTCAAGCCGCCTGGCGTTTGCGAAACGGGGGAAGATGTGCTAAACTTTTCCGTGACAACGCCGCGTATCAGAGGAACAATGACTCACTCCCGCCATCTTTTCCGGGCCGTGGCGCTGCTGCTGACGGCTTCCGCCGGAAGCGTGGCCGCACCGGCCCCGAAGGCGCCGCCTTTAGACATCGGCGTTTCGGGATCTGCCGGACAGATCCTGCAGCCCGACCCGAAACTGCCGGGCAGGTTCCTGTGGAAGATGTACGTGCGCGGCGCGACGGGGGCGGCGCAGGGCGGCGGCTTTCTGGGGACGCTGACGGGCGTGACGGCGCTGCTCTACCAGCACGGCCTCCTGAGCGCCCGGATGTACGCGCCTACGGCGACCGGCAACAGCGCCCAGCAGGTGATCGTCGCGACCGGGCCGGGCCGCGTCCGTGTGGTCTCCGTCACCCAGCCCGGCACGACGCTGGAGGCCGACAAGATGACCTGGTACGCCAGAAAGAACACCATCATCGCGACGGGCAACGTCGTCTACCATAACGGCCGGACGGGCCTGACCATGCGCGTGCCGGGCAGCATGAACGCCGACACGGTCCTGAAATCCGTCTCATTCGGGAAAGGGACGGCGTCGCTGCCCTAGCCGGCATCCGGCCCAAATTATGACCAAACAGCATCTATCGAACGGGACCGTTCGCGAGGCCCAAGGTAAGGAGGGCGGGGGGACCCCGCCCCGACGAACCTGCCCCTCGCTCACCGCAGGGGCGAGGTCCCCCCGCCCTCCGGCTCGCACCGCCGGCCTGCTTCCA
>CAXUCQ010000588.1:0-2271 GCA_964249295.1 uncultured Armatimonadales bacterium
GGAATCTTGCGCCGTGGCCCGCTGCGGGGATAAGCGCGTAGGTTGCGGTCAAGGCCGTCGTCTTCCTCGTCGTCGTGTCCGGTGTAGATCTGGGCGAAGATCATCTTGCCCGCCGCCGTCTGCAGGACGCTGCTGGTGACCACGTCCACCGTCTCGCCGATGCGGCGGCGCCCGCCTTCGACGACGATCATGGTGCCGTCGTCCAGGTAGGCGACGCCCTGGTTCATCTCCTTGCCCTCTTTGATAATGGTGACGGTCATCTCCTCGCCGGGCAGCACGACGGGCTTGAGGGCGTTGGCGAGTTCGTTGATGTTGAGGACCTGGACGCCCTGCAGCTCGGCGACCTTGTTGAGGTTGAAGTCGTTGGTGACGATCATGCCGTTGAGCTTCTTGGCCAGTTTGACCAGTTTGGCATCGACCTCGTCGCGGTCGTTGCGATCGACATCGTCATAGGTGCGGACCATCATCTTGAATTCGGTGCGCATCTGGTTGAGGATGTCGAGGCCGCGCCGGCCGCGCGCGCGTTTCAGCCCGTCGGCGGAGTCGGCGATGTGCTGCAGCTCGTCCAGGACGAAGCCGGGGACGTAGATGGTGCCGTCCAGGAAGCCCGTCCGGCAGATATCCGCGACGCGCCCGTCGATGATGACGTTGGTGTCAAGGATCTTGCACTTCTCCGGCTTTGACTCGGCGCCCTCGGCGCCCTGAGAAGAGGAGGAAGGCAGGTACAGCCGCAGTTCGTCCTTCATGCTGCTCGTCGCCACGACGCACAGGTACACCAGGGCGATGCCGACGAGCGCCGTCAGGCCGAGGCCGAACGGGATGTGCGACAGGATCGGGAAGAGCATCAGGGTCAGCAGCAGGCCCAAGATGACGCCCGTGAAGGTGGCGATCTTCTCGTTGGGCTGCATCGCCTTCAGGCGCTCGCCGGACAAGACAAGTTTGTTGAACGCTGCGGACGCGAGAAGGTAAGCGATCAGGATGCCGAGCATGACGAAGGCGACGGAGGTCGTCACCCGCCCGCCCGACGTGCTGACGATGTCCCGGTAAGCCCCGACCAGGTTGTTTGTGCTGCCTGCCACTCCGGCGGCGGCGACGACCAGCAGCCCGAACTCGAACCCGCAGTAGCCGCCCAGGGCGAGCAGGACCGTGATGAAAAGGATGCGCCAGATTTTCAGCGTTGTCGTGTTATCGGCATGGGGGCGATCCGTCTCCTGAGCCGCACGGGGAATGCGCGGGGCCGGAACGCTGCCGTCTGTGATACCCGTCTCGTGTTGAACTGCCAAAGCGTCACCTCCTCTCGGAAGATACTGGTCCTGTGCCGTCATTCGTTTGCAAAACGCCCGAATCCTGCGTCATGTCAGGATTCGGGCGTGTCTGTTCGGTCGTGCCTCGCTACGACGGGCTAAGAGCGGCCCCGCCCGGCGCGGATGCGCGTCTCGGCCAAGACGACCGCCTGGCGGGCCTGTGCCTGCTGCGTTGAACCGGCTTCGGCCTCCGCCAGCATCCGGCGGGCCGACTCGAGATCGGCCTCGGCGCGGGAAACGTCGATCTCATCGACCCGCTCCGCGCTGTCCGCGAGGATCGTCGTGTGTCCCCCGTCCGGCCCCGCGGCGACCTCCATGAAGCCGCCCGCGATGACGATGTGGGACGTGGTGCGGTCGTCGGCCAGCGTGACGCGGACCTCGCCCGGACCGAGGCTGGTCATCAGCGGCGCGTGGTTGGCGAGGATGCCCAACTCCCCTTCTGACCCAGGCGCGATGGTCTGCGTGACGCGCTCGCTGAGCATGATACGCTCCGGCGTGACGACGTCGAGTGTGTATGAATTTGCCACGGTTGGTCCTTACGCGCCCAGCGCCTTGGCCTTCTCGACGGCCTGCTCGATGACGCCGCAGTTGAAGAAGGCCTGCTCGGGCAGGTCGTCGTGCTCGCCGTCCAGGATGGACTTGAACGAGCGCACGGTGTCTTCGCGGCGGACATACTCGCCGCGGGTGCCGGTGAACTGCTCGGCGACGAACATCGGCTGGCCCAAAAATCGCTGAATCTTGCGGGCGCGGGCGACGATCAGTTTGTCCTCGTCCGACAGTTCGTCGATGCCGAGGATGGCGATGATGTCCTGCAACTCTTTGTAGCGCTGGAGGATCTGCTGGACGCCGCGGGCGACGTCGTAGTGCTCCTGGCCGACGATGTTCGGGTCGAGGATGCGCGAGGACGACACGAGGGGATCGACGGCGGGGAAGATGCCGATGGCGGTCAGGCCGCGCTCCAGATACG
>CAXUCQ010000589.1:0-2271 GCA_964249295.1 uncultured Armatimonadales bacterium
GACGGGCTGGGGCGCCCCCGCCCACCCCTGCAATGTCACCACGCCCGAGACCGTCGTGGGCAGCAGGCCGTAAACGGCGATGGTGTTGCCGCCGGTCGGCACGTAGACCTTGCCGTTGGCGACGATCGGGAACTGCCACTTGCCGGTCCCGCCCAGCGCGTCGCGCGAGGAGTTCTGGCTGCTGTCCCAGTATTCAGGCTGGGTCACGTCCGCCGGGTTGAGCGCGCGCACGACGCCGTCGTTGCCGACCGCCCACAGGATGGCATTGCTCCCCCCGTTGGACGACACTGACAGCGAGCCGCCGCTGGTCAGCGCGGTGTTCTGTTTGTAGACCCCCGCCGGGTTGAGGTTGCCGACGCTGGGGTCGTAGGCGAACTGCAGCAGGCTTCCGTGCGGCGTGCCGCTGCCCTGTGTCTTGGGCCACAGGTAGACGTACTTCAGGCCGCCGGTGTCCCAGGCGATGGGGTTCTGCCCGTTGTTGCCGTTGCTGGCGAGGCCGTCGATCCGCAGCAGGGCTTTGTCGGGGCCGCCCGCCGTGAAGCCGCCCAGACTGTTGGAGTTGAGCAGGAAGGAGGACCCGAACTTGGTCGCCCCGCTGAACAGGGCGGTCGTGCCGGGGATGCCGACCAGGCCGCTGTTGCCCGTGTCCAGGTCGCTCTGGCTGAAGCCGCCCTCGTCGTGAGGGGCGAACCAGTCCAGCACCTGCAGGGCCGGGCTGAGCTTGACGTAGCACATGCCGTAGTCGGTCTTGTTGCCGGTGGTGTTGTTGGCGTCGAACGTGCCGTTGCCCACGGTGCAGTAGATGTTGCCCTGGCCGTCGGCGGTCAGGCCCTTGCCGGACATCCAGATGCCGCCGTCGCTGCCGTTGGGCGTGGTGCAGAACTTGGCGGTCTGGGTGAACCCGGACGCGGCGTTGTACTGGTAGGCCAGGATCCAGCCGTGGTAGGGGAAGCTGTCCGTGTTGTGGGCGAACGCGGCGTAAACGGTGCCGTTCTCCAGCAGCAGCGCGGGCCGGTCGTTGGCGTGGAAGCGGTTGCTGCCCGTCGAGGGTCCGTCGAAGGACACGACGCCGTTCACCGTGCCGTCGCCGGTGCCGGGGACCGACGCCGCGACCTGGACGGGGGACTGCGGCTCTTCATTGCCGGTCGTGATGTCGATGGCGTGCAGGAACGTCGCGCCCGTCGCGTCGGTGCCGGTCTTGGTGATCAGGTACAGGACGCCCGCCGCCGGGTCGATGACCGGGGTGGCCGTGGTGTACTCCGCCGACGCCGGCAGCCCCACATGCCAGAGCTGCGCGCCCGAATCGGCGTCGAAGGCGGACAGGCCCGCCGGGGAGTTGTCCCGGTCGTTGACCTGGTAGGCGTACAGGACGTTGTGCGCGACGCCGCTGATCGAGACGCCCCGGACGTAAAGCGGCTGGCCGCCGACGGGGGCGTCCATGCCGGTGATGGTGAACAGTTTGCCGAACGTGTTGACGTTCACGTTGGCGGGCGTCAGCGCCGTTTCGGCGGTGTTGGCGCCGCTGCGCCCGTTGTCATAGTTCTGGGTCGGGACGCTGATCTGGGCGCGGGCGGGGTGGGGTGAGGCCAGGGCGACGAGGCCCAGGCCGACGGCGGACAGCAGGGACCGCCGGGTCGGGCCGAAGGAGCGAGGGTGCATAAACTACTCCGTTCTGACGAGGGCGGCGGTCGGTCCCTCGGATGGAGCCTCCGCGCCCTGTTGCAGAAAGAGTTTACCCGCAAAGCGCGCCGAATCCACCGTCCAGATGTTTATTCGGAGAGCGAGCCGCAGCAAAAAGGGCGCAGGTTTTTGACCCGCGCCCGCCAATGTTTCAGCACCGCCAAGGGTTTTCCAGCGGCTGCATCAGTACCCGATGACGAACTCGTGTCCGCCCCGTCCCTCTGGGATGTCATTGCTTTCCAGCACCTCGTCCAACAGACGTGGACCAACATACACGCCTGACACACCACGATACAACTGAAGGTGTGACATCACTTCCTGATTTCTCGCGATGATGGTAGGACGGGCTGCCTCCCCTTCGTCAGCGAGAAGCTGTTGGGCATACGTCGACTTTTCATCCGCAATCTTTTCTGAAACCAGCATCTCGACCAGAGCATTAATGCGCTGCTCCCGCGAGAGCGGAGCCAGTTGAAGCTTCAGCCCCGCCCCAGGGTCGAGCGCGAAGTCGATCTGCGAGATCACCGGCAGCCCGGCATAGTCGGCGTAGGAGCCGTGGTAGATCATGTCCGCGAGTTCCCGCATGGCGTAGAG
>CAXUCQ010000590.1:0-2267 GCA_964249295.1 uncultured Armatimonadales bacterium
GGGGATGTCGCAGGATGGGGCGGTGGCGATGGCGTCCGCCCCCTACCGGCGCACCTACAAAGAGATACTGGCGCACTACTACGTGGGGACGGAACTCGTCCACGCGGCCACCGTCAGAGACATCAACGTGGCGACTGCTCCGCGCGGACTTTGATGGCGTCGAGAATCTTCTGCGTGTTGTCCTGCATCAGCCTCGCCACGACCTTTTTGAGCAGCGGGCCGATCAACGGAATCTCCAGTTCGTAGTCGATGGCGGACGAGAACTTCGTCCGCCCGTCGCCTTCACGGGTGAACGTCCACAGGCCGCCGTAGGCCGTGTAGTCCCCTTTGGTCTGCACGAAGCGGCAGGTGTGGGCCGCGTCGTCCCAGGTGTCCTGCTCCGTCCAGCGGACTTTCAGCTTGAAGTCCGACGCCACCCCAACCCAGTCCGTGACGGTGCGCTGACCGTCGGGGCTGCGCTCGACAACGACGACGCTCTCCACATCCGGCATGAACCCGGAGAACGATTCAACATCTTTCGCCATTCGATAGACGGTCTCCAATGGCGCATCGACGGTCACTTCGTTATCGAGGTGGGGCATATTCAAATTTCCTTGAGGTGATCAGGCCAGATGGGGTGTCGCCGGCTTAGAAGGGCGCATCGTGGGGAGAAAGGGCGCATTGCGATGCGCGCCGACAGTGGCTGATTCTATTTTACGTCACGCCCAACGGTAAAGCTCAGCCGCGCCCCCCGCTGCTCTGGCAGGGCAAGCGTGGCGAAGCCGGACGAGAACAGGGCCGTGTGGCGTCGGCTGAAGCGGGTGTTAGGCCGCTCCTCCGCTGGCTTCCGGTCGGCGGGCGGGTCGTGCTAGGGCTTCGGCAATCCCCTGCTGAGTGATACAGGCCCAGGCATCATCCGGGCCGTAGATGATTATCCCGCCTAGCACACCGCTGATCGCCATCCGCTGCACCACCGGGCCGTCCACTTCACCCAGGGCCAGCCCCGGCTCAGCCCGGCGGCGGGCTGGCGTGTCGGCGTATGCCAAGAGCAGCTGCTCCCCGCCCGGCCCTTTCACCGTGGCTGCCAGCACTTCCTGCCCAGAGCCGACGGTCCCCTCTTGCCCTTGAGCTATGCCTGCCGGGTACTGCACGAGGCGCAGCCCCAATCGGCACCCAGACACGGTGTCGATGAGCAGCCTCTGGTCAGCCTCACTCCACTGGTCTGCGAGCCGCGCGATGAGGTCGCTCAAGTCTTGCGCGGGCTGACTGGACATAGCCGATCACTTTTTTTCGGAGCAAGCACTTAACCGAGCAACCTAACAGCATCTGTCCCGTGTAGGGGCGCATCGCAATGCGCCCTTTCTCCCCGCATGACACCGTCAATCACAGGACGCTCAATCACAGGACGCTCAATCACAGGACGCTCAATCACAGGACGCTCTCAGGCGAGGCGTCGCACCAGTCCGACGACTTTGCCGACGATCTCCACGCTGTTGTTCTCGGGGAAGATCGGCTTCATGCGCCGGTTGGCCGGCTGCAGCCGGATGCGGTTCTTTTCTTTGTAGAACCGCTTGACCGTCGCCTCGCCCTCGATGCGGGCGACCACGGTCTCGCCGTTGTCCGCCGTCTGCTGCGAGCGCACCACGACATAGTCCCCCTCGTGGATGCCGTCCTCGATCATGCTGTCGCCGACGACCTTGAGCATGAAGCCGTCGCCCGAGATGAAGTCCTGGGGCAGCGGGAACACGTCCTCCACGTCTTCCACGGCCAGCCGGGGCTTGCCGGCGGCGACCGTGCCGACGATCGGCACATGGACCACCGGGTGCTCCTCGGCGCGGCGGGCGTCGCCGACGCCGGGGGCCAGTTTGATGGCGCGGGTGAGGACCGGGTCGCGCACGATGTGTCCCTGCTCTTCCAATGTCTTCAGGTGCGCGTGGACCGTCGACGACGACGACAGGTTCACGGCCTGCCCGATCTCGCGGACCGTCGGCGGGTAGCCGTGGGCGTCCATGTGCTGCTGGATACAGGAAAGAATCTGATTCTGTCGCATGGAGAGCGGTTTTGCCATAGCGTTTGTTTCTCCCACACATCTGTTCGGGGGAGCGTTCGGCTCCCGGAGCCAACAGATGTTCGGCATTTTGTTCATTATAGCACCGAATGCGGCGTTTGACAACCCTGCGCGCGTATCCAGCAGGGCAATCGCGTGGAGACTCTTAGCGGAAGGGCGACCCACCGGGTCGCCCTTCATCGTCACGGGTCGCCCTTCATCGTCACGGGTCGCCCTTCAT
>CAXUCQ010000591.1:0-2262 GCA_964249295.1 uncultured Armatimonadales bacterium
GGGGACTGCGCGTTATTGTATCACGAAAACCGCCGGGTGTCAAGCCGGGCGCGGCGCTCTTCCTTGACAAAACACCCCCCGTCTGCTATCCTACAGGCATGGCAGACGCCCCCAACACCAGCAACAACACGATCAACGCGCGGTTCGCCGCGGCGGCCCGGAACTACCCCGACCAGCCCGCCCTGAGCGCCAAAGCGCACGGCGGCAAGGGCTGGCAGGCGATGCCCTACTCCGAGCTGGCGGGCCGCGTGCGACGCTTCGCGCTCGGCCTGCGCGCGCTGGGCGTCGGGCGCGGCGACCGGGTCGCCCTGCTGTCCGAGAACCGGCCCGAGTGGGTGATCGCCGACCTGGCGATCCTGGCCGCCGGGGGAGTGTCGGTCCCGATCTACCCCACCCTGCCCGCCGGTCAGGTCGCGTACATCCTCGGGGACAGCGGCGCGAAGGCAGTGGTCGTGTCGGACGCGAAGCAGCGCGAGAAGGCGGACGCGGCCCGAGCGGACAATCCCGGACTGCAGACGGTCATCACGATGGACGGCGGGGCGGCCTCGGGCGGGGCGCGCTCGTTCGACGCGGTGATGGAGGAAGGCGACCGCGCCCATCTCGCGGAAGGGGAAGGCTTCGAGGACCGGCGGGACGCCGTCGGGCCGGACGACCTGATGAGCATCATCTACACGTCGGGGACGACGGGCAGCCCCAAGGGCGTGATGCTGACCCACGGCAACATGGTCGCGGGGCTGGACGAGGGCTTCGCGGCGTTCCCCTACTTCCGGCCCCCCGGCGACTCGTTCCTGTCGTTTCTGCCGCTGTGCCACATCTTCGAGCGGGTCGTCTCGATGATGACGCTGACATCGGGGGCGCACACGTACTTCAACGACAGCATCTTCAAGATCGTGGACAACATGGCCGAGGTCCACCCGCGCGTCATGGTGTGCGTGCCGCGCGTCTTCGAAAGCATCCACGAGCGCATCGAGGACGGCGTCGCCAAGGCCCCCGCCAAACGGCAGAAGCTGTTCGCTTGGGCCCTGCGGGTCGGGCATGACGTGGCCGTGCGGCGCAACGCGGGCCGCCCCGTCAGCCCCATTCTGGGCGCGCAGCACCTGCTGGCCGACAGGCTCGTGCTGTCCAAGGTCCGCGCCCGGTTCGGCGGCGAGTTGAAGTTCTTCGTCAGCGGCGGCGCCCCGCTTAACCCGCGCACGGCGGACTTCTTCAACGCCATCGGCATCCCGATCCTGGAAGTCTGGGGCCTGACCGAGACGACGCTGGCGACGTTCAACCCCTATGGCCGCGCCAAGGTCGGCACGGTCGGCACGGCGGGCAAGGGCATCGAGGTCAAGGCCGCCCCGGACGGCGAACTGCTCATCAAGAGCGCCGCCGTGATGCAGGGCTACTGGCATCTGCCCGAGGCCACCGCCGAGGCCATCGACTCGGGCGGCTGGTTCCATTCGGGCGACATCGGCGAGATCGACGCCGACGGCTATGTGAAGATCACCGACCGCAAAAAAGACATCCTGGTGCTCGCCAACGGCAAAAAGGTCGCCCCCCAGCCCATCGAGACGACTCTCAAGCACAGCCCCTACATCAGCGAGATCGTCCTGCTCGGCGACCAGACCGAAAGCGTCCGCGCCCTGGTCGTCCCCAACTTCGACGCCCTGAAGGCCTGGGCCAAAGAGCAGGGCCAGGAGAAGCCGACCAACGAGACCTTGATCGCCGACCTCGCCGTGCGCAAGCTCATCAAGTCCGACATCGACAAGCGCTCCAAGGAACTGGCCGACTTCGAGAAAATCAAGCGTTTCGCCCTGATCGACCACGCCTTCAGCATCGAGGGCGGCGAACTGACCCCCACCCTGAAGGTCAAGCGCAAAGTCGTCGCCGAGAAGTACGGCAGTCTGCTGGAAAGGGAATAATCCGTGGCCGTCGCCCTGGGAGAGCCGGACCTGCTGGGACAAGTCGAGCGGCTGCGCCTTGAGGCAGGCCGCCGAAGCCTCGCCGCTCACAAAGCCATTCTGGGACAGTTCCTCACGCCCGCCCCCGTCGCGCTCCAGATGGCCGCCCTGCTGGGGCCGGGCTGGATGACGCTCCACAACCGCTTCCTCCGCTTCCACATCGTTGACCTGGCCTATTATTACGCCGCTTCCGCGCCGATCTGGCACGGGCGCCTGCCGTACCGGGACTTCGCCCTGGCCTACCCGCCCTTTTCCCTCGTCCCGTTCCTGCTCCCGACCCTGGCGACCGGGGGGAGCGCGTCCGGGCTGGGCCTCTACG
>CAXUCQ010000592.1:0-2252 GCA_964249295.1 uncultured Armatimonadales bacterium
CCGCGCACCCCCGTGCCGCACTGCCCCCCGCGCGCCGGCAAACTTTGGTACGACGCCAACCCGGAAGGCGTCATCATGGAGGATGTCCGGCAGGTCCCGACCACTCTGCCGGACGGACGCCCCGGCTTCTTCGTGACCGGGCAGGGCTACCGCGGCAAGGTGGTGCTGCCGAACGGCAGATTCATCCACGATGTCGGCGTCTACGGCGGCTATCTCGACCCGGCAGAACGCCTCCCCCAGTTGGAGCTGACGCATCTGTTTGGCGGCATCGAGTTCGACCATCACCCGGACGGCGGCTTCGGGGACACGTTCCTGACCGAACTCGGCGACGGCATCTGGGTCAAAGGCATCGTCGGCGACGCCGTCCACGAGCTGCACATCGAGTCCTACAAGAACTCTGTCAAGCTTCCGAGCGAACGGGGGGGCAAGACGCTGATCGGCGCCCGGTCGATGAGCGAGACCAAACTGCTGCACTATTTCGAGACCGCCCAGGCCGACGCGCTCGGCGGCTACAAGTTGGGCGGCTTCATCGACGGGCTTCCCCATGCCGTCGGCGCGGACATCTGGGAGCAGGTCAACCGCGTGGGTCTGGGCAGCAACTTCGTTCCCTGCCCGGAACTAGGGGGCCACATCGGCCTGGTGCATATCGTCTTGGAAAAAAATAACCCAGACTGCCCCGAGACGAAGGATTCGCTGTACCCCGACATCGAGGAGCAATACGAGGGGTGGTTCGTGTGGCTCGGCACGGACGAACACGGCGCTCCCTTCGTCCGATCCTGCGCGCGCGCCGTGACGCCCGACGACGTCCCGATGTGCTACGACGGGGCCGGCGAACTGTTCGACCTCAAGCGCGTCGCTTTCCCCATCTCCCTGTATCGCCAGGGCGGGGCGCTGAAAGCCGGCTACGGCTGGGGCGACCGGGCGCTGTTCCAGGCGGAGTTCGAATACCTGCGCGTGGTGCAGGAACTCGCAGCGCGCGGCGAAGAATAGCCGTCGGGAGTTTGCACAAACGGGCGCTCCTACGGGGGCGCCCGTTTTTTTTGACGGGGCGACTTGCACAAGAATCACTCATCGCTATTCGTTGCCGATTGTTGACTTCGGCGCAGAGTTGTGTTACAATCCCGGTGCCATTATCAGGGGAACACCATGCGCTCTCGTCTGCTCCTTTTCAGCCTCTCCCTATTCAGCTTCTCGCTGCTGTCCTGTGCGACACTCTCTTCGGCGGCTCCGGCGCCGGCCCCGCTCCGCATCGGGCTGTGCCGATACTTCTCCCATGCGTCCACGCTGCTGATCGCAAGCGACGCCGGGTTCACGATCAAAGACGCCGCCTCGGGCCGGGCGCTCGCACATGGCACCGCGAAGACGATCTACCGCATCGTCCCGACCGACACCGGGCTGACCCTGACGCGCGAAGAGTTCCAGGCCGCGCCGGTCGCGTCCGACCAGCAGATCCCCATTTCCATCGCGGCGTCCGCCGACTCGGTCGTGCGGATCGCCCGCCTGGATGGTGCGTCCTCCGCCAAACTCGGCGTCCTCTGGCACGCCTACCGGGGGACCCTGACCGTCCGCCGCGCGCCGGACAAGACGCTGCAGGTCATCGACGCCGTCCCGCTGGAGCAGTACCTGTACGGCGTGATCCCCGCCGAGATCGGCACCCGAGTCCCCCTGGAAGCGATGAAAGCACAGGCCGTCGCGGCGCGGACGTATGCGCTCAAGAACCGGGGCAAGTTCGGGGCCGAAGGCTTCGACCTGGACGACACGACGCGCTGCGAGGGGTACGACGGCCTGGAAGGCGAAACGCCGCTGTCCAATGCGGCGGTCGATGCCACGCGCGGCCAGGTCCTCACGTACCGGGGCGCACTGATCGACGCCCCCTACTCCACCGACAGCGGCGGCATGACCGCCTGCGACACGGGCGGCGACTGCCCCTACCTGCAGGCCGTCCGGGACGCCCCCGCGCACGACGGCCCGGACTATGCCTGCTCGGGGAAATACCACACCTGGTCCAAAGAGTACACCCCGGCGGAACTCAGCGCGGCCCTGGCGAAAGACCCGCGCACCCGTGTCCATCAGTTCGTGTCACTGGCGATCGACGGGACCGACCCGTCCGGGCGCATCACGACGGCGACCGTGTCGGACGCGGACGGGACTATGAAGACGGTCACGGGGCCGCAACTGCGCCAGATTCTCGGCTACGACGTGCTGCGGAGCACGCTGGTGACGCTGACGGTGACGGCGGAGGGGGACTACCG
>CAXUCQ010000593.1:0-2230 GCA_964249295.1 uncultured Armatimonadales bacterium
ATCAGACACAGAGCGGCGGCCGCCGCGACTGAGGCCGCGCCTGGGAAGCGGAAAAAGGTCTTTTTGCGGGACATGGCGGTGTTCTCCACTATGGGGCGGCTCCGGGCCGTCTTGCTGTTCTGGAATGTACCCAAGATAGCCCCGCCTCCCGCACGCCCCGGCGCTGAAACACCGGGCTGAGAGTCGGTCTGTTCAGGTATAACACAGGCAGACGCGAGAGGAGTGCCGCCCGTGACCATCAGCCTGGAACTGTCGCCCGAAGAAGCCGCCGTCCTGAGCGACCGTGCCGCAAGAGACGGCGTGGACATCAAGACCGTCCTGCACCGCCTCGTCGCCGGGATCGCGCCGCCCGAGGCGCGCGAAGCGACCGAGAAGCAGAAAACGGCTGTCGCCTTGAGGCAGCCCTATGGTGAACCAGAGCAGGCGGACGACCCGGAAGAACAGGCCGAGCGGGAGCGGGAGCTGCGCGAGTTCAAGGCGAACATCAACCGCTGGCGGGCGGAGCAGGGGCGGCCCCCGGTCCATTGACGGACGCGGCTGCGCGTCACCCCTCGCTCTCGGCGTCGCGGCACGAATAGAAGTAGGGGGTGGCGGCCTCGAACTCCGCCGCGCACGTGTCCACCATCTTGTAGGCGGGGTGCAGGCCCAGAGCTTTGCCCCAAGTGCGGACATGGGATTCCTTGACGCCCAGGATGTCCCCGAGGTGACGGTCGGAGAAGCCGCGCCGCTTGGCGTCGGCCAGCAGGGCGTTCGCCTCGTCGCCCAATGGCACGAACGGCTTGAACAGCGGCCAGTGCTCGCGCAGATTGTCCTCGAACTGCACCAGGCGCTGAATCTTGGTCAGGAACCAAGGGTCCACGCCGCTCAGGTCGGCGACTTCGCCGACCAGCATGCCCCGGTGGAAGGCCTCGCCGATGAGAAACAAGCGCTGGTCGGTCGCAGCGGCCAGGCCCGCCTCGATCTCCATGTCGGACAGCAGGCCGCCGTTTTTGGGGCGCAGGCCGGCCTGGCCGATCTCCAGGCTGCGGATGGCTTTGAGCAGGCCGCCCTCGAATGAGCGGTCGATCGCCATGACCTCGCCCGTGGCCTTCATCTGCGTCGTGATGCGCCGGTCGGCGAGGGTGAACTTGTCGAACGGCCACCGGGGGATCTTGACGATGATGTAGTCGAGGGCGGGTTCAAAGCAGGCCAGGGTCTTCCGGGTGACGGCGTTGGGAATCTCGTCCAGGCGCAGGCCGATGGCGATCTTGGACGCGACGCGGGCGATGGGGTAGCCCGTGGCTTTAGACGCCAGCGCCGACGAGCGCGACACGCGCGGGTTGACCTCGATGATGTAGTAGCCGAACGACTTCGGGTCCAGGGCGAGCTGCACGTTGCAGCCGCCCTCGATGCCCAAGGCCCGGATGATCTTGAGCGACGCCGAGCGCAGCATCTGGTACTCTTTGTCCGACAGAGTCTGCGAGGGCGCGACCACGATGGAGTCGCCCGTGTGCATCCCCATCGGGTCGAAGTTCTCCATGTTGCAGACCGTGATGCACGTGTCCGCGCCGTCGCGCATGACCTCGTACTCGATCTCCTTCCAGCCCGTCAGATAGCGCTCCACCATGACCTGATGGCGCGGGCTGAGCTTCAAGCCGCGCGCGCCGATCTCGACCAGTTGGGCGGGCGTGCGTGCGATGCCGCCGCCCGTCCCGCCCAGCGTGTACGCGGGCCGGACGATCAAGGGCCAGGGCGCGTCCCCGTTTCGGGACAGTTCTTCCAGCGACCCTTCGTCCTCGATGATCCAGCTTTCGGGGACCGGCTCGCCGATCTCGCGCATCAGGGCGCGGAACACTTCCCGGTCTTCGGCCTTGCGGGGGGCGGACAGCGGCGTGCCGAGCAGCTTGACGTCGTATTTGTCTAGGATGCCCGCCTCGGCCAGTTCCGTCGCCAGGTTCAATCCTGTCTGCCCGCCCAGGGTGGGGAGCAGCCCGTCGGGGCGTTCTTTGGCGATGATCCGCTCCACGAACTCGACGGTCAGCGGCTCGATGTAGACCGCGTCCGCCGTTTCCGGGTCGGTCATGATGGTGGCCGGGTTGGAGTTGACGAGGACGACCGAGACGCCCTCCTCGCGCAAGGACTGGCAGGCCTGGGTCCCGGCGTAGTCGAACTCGGCGGCCTGTCCGATGATGATCGGCCCGCTGCCGATGACCAGGACTTTTTTGATTGCTGTGTTCTTTGGCATGGTTCT
>CAXUCQ010000594.1:0-413 GCA_964249295.1 uncultured Armatimonadales bacterium
ACACGGCCGCCTACCGCGCACTCGCCCAGCCGGCGGCGGCCCCCGCAGCGCCTGCCCCAGCAGCGGGGCGGCGGCGGGGAGGAAGCGGGAACGATTCATAAGGTCTTTCTGGATCGCGGGCGGGAAGCGGCGAGGTCCGCCGACCCGAGAAGGTTGTGATGGGCCCGAAAAGGATGTAATGGGATTGTTCTCGGCTGGGTCTACTACGGGCGTGGGCGGTAGACTTGTTCCGGGTCGAACTGCGCTTCCGTGATCTCGCGCCAGCCGCCGTCCGCGTCCGCCTCGCGAAAGTAGCACGTCGGATGACCCGTGTGGCACGTCGCGCCGACGGGCCGGGCGAGCACCAGAAGCGAATCGTTGTTGCAGTTGACGCGCAGGGCAACGAACTTCAGGACGTTGCCGCTGGTCTCGCC
>CAXUCQ010000594.1:423-2219 GCA_964249295.1 uncultured Armatimonadales bacterium
GAGTTGCTACGCGCGGGAGCCGTAGACTTGTTCCGGGTCGAACTGCGCCTCGGTGACGGTGCGCCACGCGGTATCCGCGCCGTCGGCCTCGCGGTAGTAGCAGGTCGGGTGGCCGGTGTGGCAGGTCGCGCCGACCGGCTCGGCCAGCACCAGCAGGGAGTCCTCGTTGCAGTTGACGCGCAGGGCAACGAACTTCAGGACGTTGCCGCTGGTCTCGCCCTTGGTCCACAGCTTCTGCCGCGACCGCGTCCAGAACGTGACGCTGCCTTCGCGCAGCGTCTTTTCCAGCGCCGCGCGGTTCATGAAGCCGAGCATCAGGACGTCTTTGGTCTCAGCGTCCTGCACCACGGCAGGCACCAGGCCGTCTTCGGCCTTGTCCCAGCGGACGTCGTCGAGTACGGAGTTTGTCATGGGAGGTTCACGAAAGCCAGTGGCGCAGCAGCACGGCGAGCGCCCCCGCCAGCAGCACGAACGGCGCGCAGCCTTTGCCCTGGGCGAACGCCTTCTGGCCCAGCACGTCATGGCGCGGGTTGATCTGTGGCGGCGGCTGCGAATAGTCCGGGGCGCTGATAGCGTAGCGCTCCGTCGATTTGGAAGCGCCGCGCCAGACGTACAGGGCCGCGCCCGTATTGCTCGGGGGGTAGTTTGACGTCAGTTGGAACAGCGTCTCGCCGTCTTCGGCGGCCAGCCGCCCGCCCTGCCAGCGCAGCCAGCTCGCGCCCGCTTCGTCGGTGAACCAGCGGACCGCCTGCCAGTCCGGCGGACACATCTCGTTGGTCACGGCCTCCGGGTACTTGACCTGGGGCGGCGTCCCCGGAAAGAAATAAGGGCCGATGTCCAGACGGGTGATGCCCCGCCCGTTGTCCTCCTCCCCGATATGGAGCTGGTACATGAAACCCGTGACGACCTGCTGGGTCTCGACATAGGGCGCGGTGACGCTCGGCATTCTGGGGGCGGACCTCCTCGGAAGCGGTCGGCGCAGGGTCGCTGCGCGATGTCTCAAAAGCGGGTATGCTGTAAGGCGGCGCGGCGGCATCGGTCCGTCTCGCCTTGGCATGGGTACAGTATTGTACCTGGTTTTGCCGGGTTTGCCCACAACGGGCTTAGAACGGACGGGAAGAAATGCCGAATGCTCCAGTGGACGGCAGAGTCGTGCTGATCACGGGCGGCGGGAGCGGAATCGGGCGCGAGGTCGCCCTGCAACTGGCGCGCGGCGGCGCGAGCGTCGTGGTGGCCGGGCGCAATGAAGACAAACTGCTGTCGGTCGTGGCCGAGATCACCCACGAGGGCGGCGACGCCCAGGCCGCGACCGTCGATGTCCGTGACGCGGCCCAGGTGGAAGCACTCATCGCCCAGACCGTCCGGGCCTACGGCACGGTCGACATCCTGGTCAACAGCGCCGGGCTGGGGCTGATCAAGCCGCTGGACGTCACGACGGCGGCGGAAGTCGAGGCCCTGCTCGACACCAACGCCAAAGGCACGATCCTGGTCACCCAGGCCGCCCTGCGTCCTATGATCGCGGGCGGGCGCGGCGGACACGTCGTCAACCTCGTCGGCATCCTGGGCAAAGCGCCGATGGCGAACGCCTCGATCTACTGCGCCTCCAAATACGCCGTCACGGGCTTCTCCAAGGCCCTGCAGTTGGAAGTGGGCCGCAAGCACAACATCAAGATCTCGCTGATGTTTCTGGGCGGCGTGGACAGCCCGTTCTGGGACGCGATCGAGATGCGCGTCCAGCGCGACAAAATGCTCTCCATCGGCGACGCCGCCCAGAAACATCAGCGAGATCTTGATGT
>CAXUCQ010000595.1:0-2213 GCA_964249295.1 uncultured Armatimonadales bacterium
CCGCCCCCCCCGGGCCGCCCCCCGGGGGGGGGGGGGGGGGGGGGGCCGCCGCCGGCGAGCCGGGTGAGGGATGCCCCGTCCGCACCGGCCGGGGCGTTTTACGACACAGGAGGACACGACACACTATGGCAGTCAGCGTACTGATCCCGACGCCCCTGCGCAACCTGACGGCGCAGAAGGACACCGTCGAGGCCGATCCCGGCACGGTCTCGCAGCTCGTCGAGCAGTTGGAGCGGGACTACCCCGGCATGGGCAGCCGCCTGCGCGGCGACGACGGCAGCCTGCGGCGGTTCATCAACATCTACGTCAACGACGAAGACATCCGCTTTCTTCAAGGGGCCGACACGGCCCTCAAGGACGGCGACCAGGTCTCCATCGTCCCGGCCATCGCCGGAGGAGCCTAACCTCATGGCCGTCGAACGCTACAACCTGACCTTCAGCAGGCAGATGGCGAACCAGCCCATCATCTACAACCTCGGCAAGAAGTACAACCTGGTCACCGTGATCGAGCGCGCCAACGTCTCCGAAGAGGCGGGCTGGATGCAGGTCGCCCTCAGCGGCGATGCGGACGAGATCCGCCGCGCCCTCGCCGACCTGAACGGGGTGGGCGTCTTTATCACCCCCCTCGAACTGGCGATGCTCGGCTGACTCCAAGGCAGGCCTCCCTGCGGAGCAAGGGGGGAGGCCTGCTACTGCAGCGTCCCCGTCACGCGCTGCCACGAAAGCACCGTGTAGCTGTTGTTGGTCGTCGGGAAGAACGGCGGCGGGCTGTAGGCGAGCCGGCCGTCGTAGGTGTAGTGACCCGCCAGGCCGCTGACCACCGCCAGAGTCCCCCCGTTGAACTGGCCCAGCGCCCCGCGCTGCTTGGCGATCTCGCCGCCCATGCAGAAGAAGTTGTGCGGGCTGCGCGTGGTGTAGTCACAGGCCGTCACCGTGTTGAAGGCCATGACCGTCCCGTCCATCTCCACGTCGCCCAGCGCCTGGCCGTTCGGGCCGTTGTCCACGATCTGCAGCGTGTTCGTGACCAGGCCGAGCTGCCCGGCTTTCTTCATGAAATTGGCGTTGCTCGGGTCGCTCTCGGACAGGAAGTTGCCGTTCGCGTCCTTCTGGCGCGGCGTGTTGTAGGTCAGGCTCCCGTCCATGTTGATGTTGTGGCTGCTGTCCGTGGCGATCGTGAGGCCGATGTTGTCGGCGATCGTGCCGGTGACGCCGCCGCTGGCCGGGACGGCGGGGCTTGCGCTCGCATTGGCCTGCGTGCCGATGTCCCCGTCGCAGTAGACCACGCCGTTGCTCTTGCCGGGGATGGTGGTCGTTTTATAGGTGCTCAAGTTGCCGTTGCTGTAGTTGGTCGTGTCCGGCGGCGAGCTGTTGAACTCCATCGACTGCACCTGTGTCCCCGTCGGGGTCATGATGACGAGGGTGCCGAGGGGTTTGCCGTCGTCGGCGGTCTGGACGATCAGGATGTTCTGGTTGCCGTTGCCGTCCACCGACAGCGTCATCTGCTGGACGTCGTTGGTCGCGGTGTTGCAGTGGATGTAGACGCCGCCGCCCGGCGTCGCGGTCACCCCCGTGGGTGTCCCCGGCTTGCCGTTAGCGCTGAAGGCAGGGGCGGAGGGGTCTGCCGCCGTCGTCCCCTGCGGCATGGTATGTCCCAGCGCGGCGTACTGCTGCTGGTAGCTGGCCGTCGGCATGGGGATGTCGGGGGCCTGATGGACCCCCTGCTGGCCGTAGTCCGCCACGCTCTGGTAGTCCGCCGTGGACTGTGGCCCCTGATAGTAGTAGGCGCCGTTGTTGTTGTAGAACCAGTTGACCGCCTGTGAGAACGTGAAAGCGTTGCTGTCGTTGTAGTGGTAGATCGGCGTGTTGTTCTCCCAGATCACGTTCGGGTTCTGCGGGTTGCCGTTGCTGTCCGGGCTGCCGTTGCAGTGGACCGGCCCGTTGAACGAGTTCAGGCCGGCGACCCAGTAGATGTTCGCCGGGTCGCCGTCGGTGAAGAAGGCGTACTGCCCGAAGCTGCCGACCTGCGTCCAGGCGCGGATCACGCGCGACACGCCGCTGCTGGTGCCGACCGACTCGATGAGGTAGTGGAGCGGGGTGCCGTTGATGCGGGCCTGGGCGTTGCCCTTGTCGGGATACACCGTCACGGTGAACGCGCCGCCCTGGTTGCCGCCGCTGAGCGTGTAAGAGCGCCCGGCGCTGCCGACGCTCTGGCC
>CAXUCQ010000596.1:0-2212 GCA_964249295.1 uncultured Armatimonadales bacterium
CTGAAAACGTGCCGGAAGTCTGATGCCTCCTGGGGACGGCCGCCGAGGCGTCACTGCGGGTCGTCAGAGGACCGGGGCGGGAACGGGCCGGGGCGCTCCCCCGGCCGGGGCGGCGGGACGGGCCGGCCGAACCCGTAGCGGCGGCAGTGCTCCTCGTGCGCTTCCCGCGCGAAGCGGGTGATCTGGTCGCGGAACACGGACAGGTCGAAGCGCGCCGCGTGCGCCTGCAGCGCGGCGGGGTCGAACGGCGCGTCGTCGAACCCGCGCAGCGCTTCCGCCAAGCTTTCGGGCGTCTGCTCCGCGAAGAACAGGCCGGTCCTGCCCGGCACGACCGTTTCCAGCGCGCCGCCCGCGCCGTAGGCGACGACCGGGCGCCCACTCGCCATCGCCTCCAGCGGCGTCAGCCCGAAGTCTTCTTCGCCCGGAAAGAGGAAGGCGCGGCAGCGGGCGTACTCGGCGGCCACCTCGGCGTCGGGCAGGCGCCCCAGGAACCGGACCGTCGGCCCGGCCATGCGGCGCAGGGCGGCCAGCTCCGGGCCGGTGCCGACAACGCGCAGCTCAGCGCCCAGCCGGTTGCAGGCCGCGATTGCCAGGTCGACGCGCTTGTAGCCGACCAGCCGCGAGACGGCGAGGAAGTGTCTGCCGACTTGGGACGGGGCGACCGGCGCGTACTTGGCGGCCTCGATGGGCGGGTAGATGACCGCCGCCGAGTCGCGATTGTAGTATTTGAGGATGCGGCGGGCGGCGTTGCGCGAGCCGGCCACGAAGTAGTCCACCCGCCGGGACGCCGCCAGGTCCCACATGCGCAGGTTCATCAGGGTCGCGCGCATCAGCGGCGCGAGCGCGCGGGCGGTCGCGTCCTGGTTCAGATAGTCCTGGGGCCGCCACGCGAAGCGGGGCGGGGTGTGGCAGTAGCAGATGTGACACGCCTCGGGCGGCGTGATGACGCCTTTGGCGAAGCGGGTGGTGTTGCTCAGGACCAGGTCGTAGCCCGTGAAGTCGAACTGCTCGAAGGCGGCGGGGTAGTACGGCAGGGCCAGCTTGTGGAAGCGGCGCGAGGCGAACGGGGACTTCTGCAGGAACGACGTGCGCACGTCCATGCCGCGGAAGGCGGCGAACGTGGACTTCGGCTCGTAGACCGACGTGTAGAGCGGGGCGTCCGGGAAGATGTCGTGCAGGGCGACGACGACGCGCTCCGCGCCGCCCGCCTGGACCAGATCGTCATGCACCAGCGCCGTCTTCATCGTCGGTTTCGGCCTTTCGGGGGCGCCGTCGCCATCCGGTCGTAAACGTCCTGCATCTTGCGGGCCGTTTCGGCGATGGTGAAGCGCGCGCGCACTTCCCGGCGCCCGGCCCGGCCCAGGGCGCGGGCGGCCTGGGGGTCGGCGAGCAGGCGGCGGATCGCCGCCGCCAGGGCGGGCGCGTCGCCCATCGGCACCAGCAGGCCCGTCTCCCCGTCGTCGATGATCTCCGGCAGCGCGCCGCCATCCGTGGCGACGACGGGCCGGCCCGCCGCCATGCCCTCGATCACCACCTGGCCGAACGGCTCGCCGTGGGTGCTGGCGTGGACGACGATGTCGGACTGGGCCAGCACGGCGGCCACGTCGGGCCGGAAGCCGAGAAATTCGACCCGGTCGCTGACCCCAAGCGCCGCGACCTGGGCGCGCACGGCGCTTTCAAAGTCGTGCTCGCCGAACAGCGGGGCGCCGACGATCCAGAAGCGGGCGCGGGGGTGTTCGGCCAGCACGGACGCCGCCGCGGCCACGAACACGTCCTGCCCCTTCCAGGGCGCGATGCGCCCGATCAGGGCGACGACCGGCTCCGCGGCGTTTTCGGGCGGCGCGGCGTCATACAGGTCGGGGTCGCACCCGTCGTGGACGACGGCGAAGCGGGCATGGTCGGGCGGGCGCAGGCAGGCCAGGGTGCTGCGCGAGTTGGCGACCACGGCCTGCGGCACGGCGCGGGCCAGCAGGCGGAACGCGGCGGCGACGGGGCGCGGCAGGTAGCCGCCCTCGATGCGGTCGCGGACGTGCCACAGGGTCGGGATGCGGGCCAGGCGGCCCGCCAGGCCGCCGTAGAAGTCGGACTTCAGGGAGTTGGTGTGGATCAGGTCCACGCCGCGCCCGCGCGCCAGGCGGGCGATGCGGGCGGCGTAGGCGGCCACCCGCCCGGCCTGTGCGAGCGCGGACCGGACGCCGACCGCGTCCTTGCG
>CAXUCQ010000597.1:0-2210 GCA_964249295.1 uncultured Armatimonadales bacterium
CTTATGCAAGAAGTCTGTTAGAGAAGGTTGTTTCTGATGGTCAACTATGACGAACTGCCGCTGTTCCCGCTCCACGTCGTCCTGTACCCGGATATGCCGCTTCCGCTGCACATCTTCGAGCCGCGCTACCGGGAGATGGTCATGCGCTGCCGCGAGGAGAATTCGCCGTTCGGCGTCGTGCTGATCGGGGACGGGGAGGAGATCGGGGGCGAAGCGGCGACGAGCGTTATGGGGACGACCGCGCGCATCCAGAACTTCGAGGAGCTGCCCGACGGGCGCATGAACATCGTCGTGCTGGGCGAGACGCGGTTCCGCATCCAGGAGGCCTTCCGCCGCCACCCATATCTCAGCGCGCGCGTCGAGCCGTATTGGGAGCAGATGTCCGATCCGGTCCTGCTCAAACCGCATTATGACACGGCGGGCGGATTGTTCAAGGCGTATCTGAAGACACTGTTTGCCCGGCAGGGCCGGTCTTTGAGCGCGCTGCAACTGCCCCAGGAACCTGAGTTCCTGTCTTACGCTATCGCCAGCGTTTTGGACATCCCGCTGGCCGAGAAGCAGAAGCTTCTGGAGATGACCCTGACGGAGAAGCGGCTCCTGCGTGAGATCGAGATACTGGGGGAAGAGATCGACGCACAGAAGGCGCGGCGCGCGGCCATCGGCGTCACACCCGCTGGGGCCGCAGGCGCGACGATCCAACCTGTCGACGTGGATGCGCTCGGCAGACTTTCCTCCTTGAACTGACACGGCTAGTCTGGAACGACGCATGGATGCCGCAGCGGCTCGGCTCAGACCGTGGGTGACCCTGCCGGGGTGGCTGACTCTGGCGGCGCTGGTTCTGCTGTATCCGGTCTTCCCGCACTGGTTCGATCGCTATCAATTCTTCCCCTTCTTGTTTGGGCTGGTGTTCCTCGGCTTGCCGCACGGGGCGATGGACCATCTGGTCATCCCGCATCTGACTCGGCGACCTTTGACGCCGGTCTTCCTGGTCCGCTTTATCCTCGGCTACCTTGTTCTGGTCTTGCTGTATCTCGGCCTGTGGCGCGCAGCGCCCGGCGCGGCATTGGCGCTGTTTTTGCTGATGTCGTGGCTGCACTGGGGCGAGGGGGACGCTTATTTTCTGCGCGTGTTCGGGGGCCGGGCGGCGCCGACTTCGGCGGCTAGCCTGGGGCGGAGCTGGGCGGTCCGGGGGGCGCTGCCGATCCTCCTGCCGCCCCTCGCGTTCCCGGCGCACTTCCAGAACTTCACCCGAGGGGTGCTTCAGTGGTACGCTCCGGCGGCTTCGGTCGGGCGGATCACGCCCCACGTTCAGGCGGCGGGGGTGGCGGTCATCCTCGGCATCGTCCTGTTGTCCCTTGTCGTTTCCTGGGTCGAGAACGGCCCGGCGAGACGTGCGGCGTTCTGGATGGATGCCGGAGAGGACGCGCTGCTGCTGGCCGTGTTCTGGCGCGTGCCGCCGATTCTGGCGGTCGGCGTTTACTTCTGTGTCTGGCACTCCTGGCGTCACATCGCGCGGCTGATGCTCGCCGATCCGAAATCGGAAATGTTGATCGCGGATGGCAGGGTCGGGCGTTCGGTGTGGCGGACGGCTTTGCAGAGTCTGCCGATGACATGGGGGGCGCTGGCCCTGCTGGGGGGGCTGTACGTCACGCGCGCCCACCGGGCGGCGTCCGCGGGAGACTTTGTTTATTTGTACCTGTCGCTGATCGCGGCGCTGACGTTCCCGCACTTCCTGCTGGTCTTGTGGATGGACAAGCGTCAGGGCGTCTGGGCTACGGCGCGGCAAGAGACGGATTTGAAGCCGGTCAGCCCGCCGCGAGCGGCGGGAACAGTTCCCGAAGCGTCAGCGCGACGCCGTCGTCGTCCGCCGGCGGCGCCACCCGGTCGGCGGCTGCTGTGACGCTCGGGCGGGCGTTGCCCATTGCCACGTCCAGCCCGGCCCACTGCAGCATCGGGGTGTCACTGAACGAGTCGCCGAAGGCGATGCACTGCCCCTGACACACCCCGAGATGCGCGGCGGCTAGGGCGAACGCCACTGCTTTGCTGACGCCGGGGTGCATGAACTCCAGGTACTCGTCCTCCGTTCTGGTGATGTAGAGCGCATCGCCGTATTGCCGCCGGAACTGCTCGTACAATCGGTCCGTTTCTTCGGGCGTGTCGATCAGCAGCAGTTTCGTGGGGGCCTGACCGTCGAACCGGGCGAGGTCGTG
>CAXUCQ010000598.1:0-2208 GCA_964249295.1 uncultured Armatimonadales bacterium
CCCCGCCTCCGCCCCCCGCCCGGCATCGCCAACAGCGCCGGTCCATCACCCAGGAGGAGATCGAGGCCGCCCCCGTCCCGCGCCTGTACCTCTCGGAAGACGAAGGCGAGATGCAGGCCGCATTGCGCTTCGGCTACGGCGACTATGAACTCGGCTACGAGAAGGACCTGCCCCCCGTCAGCCTCCAGCAGAAGCCGGACACGATGACGCTGGCGCGCGTCGTCCGTCAGCCCCAGCAGGAGGAGACCTGGTGGCAGGAGCTATCGAAACACAGTCTCAAACGCGGCCCCGAGCCGGGCATCTTCCTCCTGCGCGCCAAGACCGAGCCGGTCGATTTTTTACTGCACCAGATTCCTAAACTGTCCGCCGCCGGGTTTGAAGTCTACGGCGAGGAGGCGCTGACTTCGGCCCGCATCAACCGCAGCAAGCCCAGCCTCTCGTTCTCGGTGTCGTCAGGCATCGACTGGTTCGACGTGCAGGCCGTCGCCCGCTTCGGCGACCTGGAAGTGAAACTCCAGGAGATCCGCCGCGCCGTCCGCAGGCGCGAGCGGTTCGTCAAACTCGCCGACGGCTCGCTCGGCGTCATCCCCGAGGAGTGGCTGGACAAGTACCGCCACCTGTTCGGCATGGCCGAGGAGACCGACGACGGACTGCGTCTCGGCGCCGGCCAGATCGCGCTCCTCGACCAAGTGTTGGAAGGGGACAGCCTCCAGACCGACGCCGAGTTCGAGCGCCGCCGTCAGCGCCTCCGGGGTTTCAGCAGCATCGCGCCCCGCCCGCTGCCGCAGGGTCTCACGGGCGAGCCGCGCCCGTACCAGAAGGCAGGCGTGGACTGGCTCCACTTCCTGCACGAGTACGGGTTCGGCGGCTGCCTCGCCGACGACATGGGGACGGGCAAAACGTTGCAAACGCTGACGTTCCTCCAGTCGCTCAAAGAAAGCGGACACGTCAAGGCCGCCACGCTGCTCGTGCTGCCCCGCTCGCTCATCTTCAACTGGGAGCGCGAGGCGGCCAAATGGACGCCGGGCCTGACGCTGCTCAACCACGCCCACGCCACGCGCGCCAAAGACCTCGCCGACTTCGACCGCTACGACCTCGTGCTGACCACCTACGGCATCCTGCTGCGCGACATCGAGACGCTGCGCCGACATCGGTTCCACTACGTCATCCTGGACGAAGCGCAGGCGATCAAAAACCCCGTTTCACAGACAGGCAGGGCCGCGCGCCTGCTGCAAGCCGACCACCGCCTGACCCTGACCGGCACCCCCGTCGAGAACTCGACCCTGGAACTGTGGTCGCAGTTCGCCTTCCTCAACCCCGGCCTGCTCGGCACGTTGGAATACTTCCGGGCCGAGTTCGCAAATCCCATCGAGCGCAGCCAGGACGAGGCCGCGGCGATGTTGCTGCGGAAGATGGTCCATCCCTTCATCCTGCGCCGCACCAAAGACCAGGTCGCCACCGACCTGCCCCCACGCACCGAGCGCATCCTCTACACCGAAATGGAACCCGCCCAGCGCAAACTCTACGAGCAGAAGCGCGACCTCTACCGCGCCCAGGTGCTCGGCCTGATCGAGAAAGAAGGCATGGATGACGCCCGCATGAAGATTTTAGAGGGTCTGCTGCGTCTGCGCCAGATCGCAAACCACCCCCGGCTGGCCGAATCGAACTCGAAAGCCGCGTCCGGCAAGTTCGAGACGCTGCTCGAAACGCTGGACACGCTGCGCGCCGAGGGCCACAAGGCCCTGATCTTCTCCCAGTTCGTCGGAATGCTCCACATCGTCCGCGACGCGCTGGACGCCCGCAAGATCCCCTACGCCTACCTCGACGGCAGCGTGAAGGATCGGCAGGAGCGCGTCGATGCCTTCCAGAACGACCCCGCCCTGCCCTTCTTTCTCATCAGCCTGAAAGCCGGCGGCGTCGGCCTCAACCTCACCGCCGCCGATTATGTCATCCACATCGACCCCTGGTGGAACCCCGCCGTCGAGATGCAGGCCACGGACCGGACGCACCGCATTGGGCAGGACAAGCCCGTCTTCGTCTACAAGCTCATCGCGCGCGACACCGTCGAAGAAAAAATCCTGGTACTCCAGGACCGCAAGCGCGCCCTCGTCAGCCAGCTCATCGCCACCGAGGGCGGCTTCTTCAAGTCGCTGACGCGCGACGACGTCGCGATGCTGTTCGCGTGACGAAACGCGCCTCGGCGGGAAG
>CAXUCQ010000599.1:0-2197 GCA_964249295.1 uncultured Armatimonadales bacterium
CATCTACACCAGTTTGTGTCGGCTCGCTCTTCTGGTATAATAGCCCTCTATGCTCCTGACGATCAGCACCACGCAGACCGGCCATGCGCCGGCGACCGATCTGGGCTTTCTGCTGCACAAGAACCCCGCGCGGACGCAGTCGTTCCCGCTGTCGTTCGGGCAGGCGCACGTCTTCTACCCGGAAGCGACGCCCGCGCGCTGCACGGCGGCGCTGCTGCTGGACGTGGACCCCGTCGCCCTGGTCCGGGGCGCGCACGGCCGGGACGGGCGGACGCTGGCGCAGTACGTCAACGACCGGCCCTACGTGGTCTCGTCGTTCCTGAGCGTCGCCATCGCGCAGGTGCTGGGCAGCGCCCTGGGCGGGCGCTGCAAGGATCGGCCCGGACTGGCCGAAACATCGCTGCCGCTGGAGGCCGCGCTGCACGTCGTGCCGAGCCGGGGCGGGGAGGAGTTCCTGCGCCGCCTGTTCGAGCCGCTGGGCTACACGGTCCAGACGGACGGCCATGCGCTTGACCCCGCGTTCCCCGACTGGGGACAAAGCCCCTACTTCACCGTGCGACTGGCGGCCACGACGCGCCTTTCGACCCTGCTTTCCCACCTGTACGTGCTGATTCCGACGCTGGACGCCGGCAAGCACTACGCCATCGGCGATGAGGAAGTCGAGAAGCTGATCCGTCAGGGCGAGGGCTGGCTGGCCGCCCACCCGGAGAAAGAAACCATCGTCCGCCGCTACCTGAAGGGCCGCCGCTCCCTGGTACGCGACGCCCTGGCCCAACTGACCCAGGAGGACGAGCCGGACGCCGACGAGGCGGAAGAACAGAAGGGCCGCGCGGAAGAGCAGATCGAGCGCCCGCTCAGCCTGCACGAGCAGCGCCTGGGTGCGGTCCTGGCGGCGCTCAAGGCGAGCGGCGCGACGCGCGTGCTGGACCTCGGCTGCGGCGAGGGCCGCCTGCTCGACCTGCTCTTGCGCGACAAACAATTCACGGACATTCTGGGCATGGACGTGTCCTACCGCTCCCTGGAGATCGCCCAGGACAGGCTGCGCCTGGACCGCCTGCCGCCGATGCAGCGAAGGCGAATCACGCTCCTCCAAGGCTCGCTGATCTACCGCGACAAGCGCTTAGAAGGCTACGACGCCGCCGCCGTGGTCGAGGTCATCGAGCACCTGGACCCGCCGCGCCTCCGGGCGTTCGAGCGCGCCGTGTTCGAATTCGCCCGGCCCAGCCTGGTGGCGGTCACGACGCCCAACGTCGAGTACAACCCGAAGTTCGGGACCCTGCCCGCCGGTCAGTTCCGGCACGGGGATCACCGCTTCGAGTGGACGCGCGCCGAGTTCCAGTCCTGGGCAGACGGTGTCGGCGCGCGCTTCGGCTACCGCGCCCGCTTCCTGCCCCTCGGCCCGGAAGACCCGGACGTGGGGGCGCCCAGCCAGATGGCCGTGTTCGAGAGACGGTGAGACGGGCGGAAAGAAAAGGCGGCACAGGAGGGCGCATTGCGATGCGCCCCTACGCTGGGTGGTTCCGGTTGACGTGATGCCAGATGGCGGCCAGTCCATGTAGGGGCGCATCGCAATGCGCCCAATTCGTTTCAAACCGACGCCCACAGAAGGCAGAGCAAAGCCCATGAATAAAGCAGAGCAAAGCCCATGAATAAAGAGACATGGATACGGTTCGCACAGTCAGGACCATTGCTGGAGCAGCGGCGTCAAACGTTGCGCCTGGCCGACCATGATTATTCGCAAGGCGGAGCATACTTCGTCACGCTCTGCACACGAGACCGCGAGTGCCTGTTCGGCGAGATAAGGGACGGGGCAATGTTTCTGAGCGACCTCGGGCGGATCGTCCAGGAGGAATGGCTGCGGTCAGCAGCCATCCGTCCTGACATTGAGTTGGGCGCCTTCGTGGTCATGCCGAATCACTTTCACGCGATAGTCGTTGCCGGCGCCGGCTCATCGCCCGCGCCGCAGAAGCCCCCGTCGCCCGCCGACACTTTGTCCCGCGCGTCACGCTCATTGGGCTCCCTCATCGGCGGATTTAAGGGAGCCGTGACACGCCGGTTTAACGTGGAGCAAGGAATATCCGGCGTATCCATATGGCAGCGAAATTATCATGAGCGCATCATCCGCAACGACGACAACATGCACAGGGCGCGGCTCTACATCGCCAATAATCCCGGCCGTTGGTCGGAGGACGTGAAC
>CAXUCQ010000600.1:0-2187 GCA_964249295.1 uncultured Armatimonadales bacterium
CCCCCCCCGCCCCCGCCCTCCCCCCCCACCTCCACCACCGCCCCGCCCCGCTCGCCCAGGCCCCCGGCGTCACCCTCGCCTCCCTGCAGGCCGCCATCACCGCCCTGCAGCAAAAGACCAGCGCCCTGACGCAGACCGGCACGCCCGGCACGGCGGGCGCGCTGCTGACGGTCAAGGGTGTCAACGTCCAGGTCGTCAGCGGCAGCGGCCTGACCGACGACGGCACCGGCGGCGAGGTGTCCGGCGCCACGCTCACCGGCCTGGGCAACCTGATCATCGGCTACGACGCGGCGCGGGGCGGCGGGGCCGACGCGCGCGGCGGCAGCCACAACCTCATTCTGGGCGACCGCAACAACTACAGCAGCTACGGCGGGGTCGTGGACGGCTACCAGAACGCGGCCACGGGCGTCTACGCCTCCGTGACCGGCGGGCGCCAGAACACCGCCAGCGGGCGCTTCTCGTCCGTGACCGGCGGCTTCAACAACACGGCGGCGGCCACGGGCATGATCACCACCGACGCCACCACGGTCAGCGGCGGCAGCGGCAACACGGTCGCCACACAGTACGCATTCGCACCCTCCACCCCCGGCCCCCAAGGACCCGCTGGGCCGACAGGCTCCCAGGGACCCAAGGGCGACACCGGCGCGACAGGCGCACAAGGCGCCAAAGGCGACACCGGGTCGCAAGGCCCGCCCGGTACGGGGCTGACGGCCAGCCAGTCGGCGATCCTCGGCACCATGAGCCTGTCGAGCGACCCGAACGCGGGCGGGACGGACACCCTGCTGACCATTTCAGGCGTCAACGTCCAGATCGTCAACGGCCTGGGCGCCACCAACGGCGAGCCGAACAGCATCTACGACACAGCCAGCCCCGTCGTCAACGGGCTGGGCAATCTCATCATCGGCTACGACGAGGTCAGCCAGTTCTTCAAGGCGGCGCGGGGCGGCAGCCACAACCTGGTGCTGGGCCAGGGCAACAGCTACACGTCCTACGGCGGGCTGGTGGCCGGCGAGGACGACCTGATCTCAGGCCCGTTCGCCACCGTCACCGGCGGCAGCAGCAACGCGGCCAGCGGCCTGTACGCCAGCATCAGCGGCGGCTTCAAGAACCAGGCCACCAACAGCTACGCCACCGTCACCGGCGGACAGATCAACGTCGCCAGCGGCCCTCACGCCTCCGTCACCGGCGGCTACAACAACGCGGCCATCAACGACAGTGCCTCCGTCAGCGGCGGCGAGACCAACACCGCCAGCGGCAGTTTCTCGGCGGTCACCGGCGGCACGGAGAACGTCGCCAACGGCCCCTTCGCCTCCGTGACCGGCGGCGAGTACAACACGGCCAGCGCCTACTACGCCTCGGTCAACGGCGGTGACGACAACGCGGCCAGCGACGCCGCCGCCTCGGTCAGCGGCGGTTTAGAGAACATCGCCGCCGGCGCCTCCACCACGGTCAGCGGCGGCGTCCTCCGCTACCAGGGCAGCGCCGGCGGCTGGACCGGCGGCAGCTACCACGACGACACCGGCCAGTAGGCCCGGCGGCCCACGGCACCGGCCCGGACGCGCCCCAGCCCAAGGTGCGTCCGGGCCTTCTTCCAAAGCCCTCAAGGAACACACCATGAACACCGAACTACAAGACCTTAAAGACCAACTCGCCCAGCTCCAACGCGAGCGGCAGCAGGATCGCCGCCGCGCCCGGCTGTCGTGGGCCTGCGCCCTGTGCGCCCTGGCGCTCACCGGCCTGCTCAACACACGCCCCGCCGCCCTCGCCCAGTCGCCTGGCGTCACCCTCGCCTCGCTTGTCGCCCAGATCAACAGCCTCCAAAGCCAGCAGAAGACCGACGAAAGCAAAGAGCAGAGTGACATCAGTGCCGTCAAGAGCCAAGAGCAGAACGACGTCAACGCCCTCAAGGCCCAGCAGAAGACCGACGAGAACACCGAGCAGAAGGATATCAAGGACGTCCAGAACCGTCTGACGACCGACGAGGGGAACATCACTGCCTTGCAAACCAAGACCGCGCCGCTCAGCCTGTCCAACGATCCCAACGCGGGCGGGACCAACACGCTCCTGACCGTTTCGGGCGTCAACGTTCAGATCGTGGACGGCACCGGCAACACCGGCAGCCAGGTCCCAAGCGGCCTGGGCAACCTGATCATCGGCTACGACGCGGCGCGGGGCGGCGGGGCCGAC
>CAXUCQ010000601.1:0-2184 GCA_964249295.1 uncultured Armatimonadales bacterium
CCTCGTCGATTACCAGCCCAGCAGACCCACCGGCGGTCAGCCGATCGCCTATGACGAGGAGGAGGAGGTCACCGCCGAGCCGTTCCTGCTCGACCCCAAAGACGGCGCGATCGTCCCGCTGCGGCCCGGCGAGACGATCCTGCTCCGCTTCCCGTTCGTCAACGACGCCACGCGCGAGCGCACGTACATCCTGGACGAAGACCGCGCCTTGGAAGACGGCTGGCTGACTCTGGTCCAGGATCAGGTCAACCTGACCCGGAACGGCCAGGGCGAACTTTCGGTCCGCCTGACGCCGCCGACCGACGCCGACCCCGGCGACTATCCGTTCACGATCACGACCGGCCCGCAGGGCGGTCAGATCCTGCCGCGCGTCTTGACGCTGTCCGTGCTCGCCACGCCCGCCGTGCATCTCGTGACCAAGGACAAGCTGGTCAAGATCGGCCCCTTCGCCTCGGATGTCTTGTTCCCGCTCAGCGTCGAGAGCATCGGGAACGCCGACACGGCGTTCCGCGTCGCCGTCAAGACGCCGCGGAACGAGGCGACCGACGGCGCCCCCGTCGGCTCCGGCGACATCTACGAGAGCGGCCCGTGGCGCTACCTGTTCGACAAGGAGATGGAGACGCTGCGCTCACCCATATCGGGGCAGGCGCCGCGCCCGGTGCCGATCCTGCTGCGCGTCCGCCGCCGGGGCATCTGGTGGTTCGGCTTCAAGGAACAGCACCTGCTGCGCGTGGCCGCCGTGCCGGTCACCGAGCCGGCGAACTGCGGCAAGGCGGGCAACAGCCTCGACCTGACCGCCGTCCGCTCGCGCATCCTGCCGTTCCCCGCCCTGCTGCTGATTCCGATTCTGCTCTTGATCATGCTGTTCCTGTCCGGCGGCGCCAGCGACCTGTCGGTGGCGAACGCCGCTTACAGCAACGGCAACGCGGCCTGGATCGTCGCTCCCAAGGATGCCGACAAGAAGCCCATCGACCTGGCGTGGACCGCGAAACCGCTCGCGCTGCTCCGGCTGACGGGGGCGCCGCAGGGTCAGGACGACAAGCCGCTCGTCAACCAGGCCAAGTTCGGCAGCGGCAGCTACACGGACTCCGTGGCGGTGAACACGGAGAACCGGGACGTGATCTACCATTACCGCATCAGCCGCCTTCTGGGAGGCGCCGACCAGGACGTACTGGCCCACTTCATCTACACGCGCAGCGACACGCCGATGCTGGTCACGGACGCCGGAGGCAGGCCGCTGACGGGCAGCAACATCACGCTGTCGGTGCCGGCGCACGGCTTCGCGCGCCTGAACATCAAGAACAACGCGAAGACCGACAACCGCCTGAACTGGTGGCTGGTCAAAGACTTCGACGCGAGTTCGGCGTACAAGTTCCGTTACCACCTCCCCAGCGGCAGCAAAGAGAAGGGCGAGACCGAGCAGTTCCTCATCGAGCGGAACCCGGACGACAGCGAGGCCGCCTCGGATGAGCAGATCGTCTTTGTGACGACCGACTCGAACCGTCCGGTGCTGACGGTGACTCTGAAGCCGGCTCAATGACGCACTCTTCGCAGGAACGAAGGACGGATCACGCATGAAGCTCATCTACCCCGAGGTCGACATCGTCCCCGGTCGCCCCGGTCAGCGCCCGCAGGTTTCGCCCGTCCGCGAGGAGCAGCCCCTGCCCGGCAGCAGCGTCGTCCGGCTGACCAACACGACGAGTCAGGAGAACGCCTACACGATCCGCCTGCGCTGCGAGGAGCCGTTCTGGCAGGACAACTGGTACACCGTCGTCGCGCTGCCGCCCGGCCAGGGCGCTGAGAACGCTCCGCCGCCCGGCAAGCCCGACCAGCGCGGCCCCCAGGATCGGTGGGTGAAGATCTATGTGCCGCGCGGCGGCGCGCGGGACGTGTTGATCCGTTTCAACGTCCCGTCGCGCCCCGAGTCGCGCGCCGGCAAGTACGGGTATTTCGTGGAGGTCGAGACGCAGGTCATCGGCCCGCAGGAGGCGGGCCGGCGTAAGGACCGCGTTTCGCAGATTCCGGGGACGGCGACCGTCCGCCCGTATTACAAGTGGAGTCTGGACCTGTCACCCGAGGAACGGCGGGTCGGGCGGCGTCACCGCAGCGGTGAATATGACATCGTGGTCACCAACGAGGGGAACGACTGGCTGTACTGCGACATGCAACTGCCCCGCCCCAAGG
>CAXUCQ010000602.1:0-1281 GCA_964249295.1 uncultured Armatimonadales bacterium
GTATGAGGCCTGGGGGCTTTTTCAGACGCTGGCCGCGCTGCTGGCGCTGGGCTTCACGCCGGATGCCACGGCGGAGGCCATGACAGGGGGAGGGCCGGCGCTGTTCGGGGTCAAACAGGACCGCCTGTTGTTCCGGCTCGCCAAGGGCGAGGAGGCCGGCGTCACACTCCGGTCGCCGCAGGGCGGCAGCGTGCGTCTCTCCTACAGCCGCTCCTACCCGGCACGGCGGCGGTCACTGTCGCGGACGATGCAGCCGGACATCACGCTGGAAGACGACGCAGGGCGGACGTGGATACTCGACCCTAAGTTCAAGGCCTATGCCGCGCCTGGGGATGAGGGCGATGATGTCGATCAGATGCACGCCTACCGAGACGCCATCACGAACGGAGCGGGCAGGAAACCAGTCCAGCGGGCATGGTGTCTGTACGCGGGCTACGGCGGCGGCACGCCCCGGCCCCTGATCGCTTACGGCCTGCCTGCCGCCAGCGTCGTCGGCGCGCTGCGCCTGCGGCCCGGCGACACGGACGGCTTCGCCCACCTCTGCAATCTCCTGGCGGCCTGGGGCGTCGGGACGCCTTACGGACCACACATCAGTCAGCCGTCACACGGAGCACGAGAAGCGCCATGTCGTCCCGCAGGCGACCGTCAGGCGTGAAATCGAGGGCGGCCTGGCGCAAGGCGTCGGCGATCCGCGCGGCGTCGCCGCCCTGTTCCCGGTGGAGCACGGCGCGGATGCCCGTCTCGTCGAAGAACGCCCCGTCCGCGCTGCGGCAGTCGGGCAGGCCGTCGGTGAAGAGCGCCAGCGCGTCGCCGGGGGCAAGCGTGATCTGTGCCTGCTCGTACACGGCCTCCGCGAACGCCCCCAACACGGGTCCCGTCGCCCCCAGCCCGGAAACCCGGCCCGACGCGGTCACCCACTGCGGCGGCTCGTGGCCCGCGTTGACGTAGGTCAGCGTCCGCGTTTCCCCGTCCCAGACGCCGTAGAAGAGCGTCGAGAACAGTTCGCCGGCCGTGTCGCGCACCAGGACGGTGTTGGCGGACCTGACGACGTCGCGCGGCGGCATCTCCTGCGCGGCGAACGCGCGGAGCGTGTACTTCGCCAGGGCGGTGTCGACGGCGGCGGCCAGCCCCTTGCCCGAGATGTCCCCGATCAGAAAAGCCAGGCGGCGCGGGCCGAGCGGCAGGAAGTCGTAATAGTCGCCGCCGATGCGCGCTTCGTCCGTGCGCGCCGGGTCATAAGCGGCGGCGATGTCGAGGCCGGCGACCGCAGGCGGCTGCTCG
>CAXUCQ010000602.1:1291-2184 GCA_964249295.1 uncultured Armatimonadales bacterium
TCGGGGAGCCAGGCCTGCTGCAGCGCCTGGGCGATGCGGTGTTCGTAGGCGAAACTGCGGGCGTTCTGCACGGCGGCGACGGTCAGGGTCGCGATAGTCCGCAGCAGTTTGACCTGCTCCGGGGGAAACGGGGCCTCGCCCTGTCGGTAGACCGTCAGCGCCCCCAGCACGTCGTCGCCCTGACGCAGCGGGACCGCGAGCAGCGAATGCTTCCCCGACCGGCCTGAGAAGGCCCGCCAGCGGCAGCCGCCGGTCGGCGGGTTCGGCACGCCCAGACGGGTCACGGGTTCCCCGCGCAGGGCGGCCTGGCGCGTGGCGTCGTCGCAGGCCGCGCACTCCAGACGCGCCTGTCCCTCCCGCTGCGGCAGCAGCGCGTCTTCGTGCCGGCCGCCCTGCCGGCGCAGGTGGCGCAGACCGTCCGGGGAAGCCTCCCAGAGCGAGAGCGTGCAGAGTTCCGCGTCAAACACCGTGCGGACGCGCTCCGTGAGGGTGTCGGCCATGTCCCGCAGATGGAGCTGAGTGGCGACGGCCTGCCCGACCGTCCACAGCACGTCCAGTTCGTCCGCCCGCCGGCGCGTCTGGCCGTAAAGCCGGGCATTGGCGAGGGCGATGGTGGCGAGTGACGCCAGACTCGTCAGCGCGTCCTGCAGACGGGGATCGTCGAAGACGTTCGGCGCGGGACTGGGCAGGGCCAAATGCCCGCCGACGGCGCTGCCGGCGGCCAGGGGCAGCAGGAGGACGGACCGGATGGCGGGCGGCGCGGGGGCGTGGCCTTGCAGCAAAAGCCGTTCCGAAGGGGACGCAAAGCGGGCGTCGGCGCTGAGTTCGCCGCAGACGAGGGGGAGGCGCCGGACGTACAGCTCCCAGAGCGCCGGGGATTGCACGTCGAACGG
>CAXUCQ010000603.1:0-2174 GCA_964249295.1 uncultured Armatimonadales bacterium
TCAGGCGAGGAAAAGGGCAGGCGCGTTGGAACGCATGCCCTTTTCCGGCTCCGCATCCGACTACGGCGCGACCTTGTGGATTTTGTTGTACGTGTCGATGGTCGTGCGCAGTCTGACCGCGTAGGAGGCGATGTTGGCGCGGGCTTTGTCAAGTTCGCCGTCCGGGAGTGAGGCCAGGGGCTTGTCGAGCAGGGCCTTGACGTAGGCCTCGGCGGCGTCGGTCAGAGGCTTGGCGATCTTGGCGTCCTTGCACTCGCGCAGGGCGGTGTACATGGTGGTCAGGTAGCGGACGTCGGTGACGCCTTCGCGGGCGGCCTCCCACGGGACGGTGTCGAGGACGCCGCCCTGCACGGGGTAGGCGAGCATCTCGGGGCGGTAGGCGGCGAACGCGGCGGGGGCGCCCGCCGAGGTCTCGTCGTAGGGGTCCGCGCCGAACGCGGTCTGGTAGGCGGGGATGAAGGCGCCGTACAGGTTCGCGCGCCACAGCAGCAGGCCGCAGTCGAGGCGGTCGGTCTGGGCGTCGCTGTTGGCGGCGGGCCAGTACCACCAGTCGTGGATCATGGAGACGCGCTGGCCGTGGGTCCGCAGGAGCTGCTGCGGGTAGGGCGAGTCGCGGTTGTAGATGGCGACGCCGAGGCTGGACTGCAGGGCGTCGTAGTCGGCCTGGCGCGTGATGTAGGTGGTGGCGAGCAGGCCGCCTTTGACGAGCGCGGCCATGCGGTCCTCGGTCTGCGCGACGGGGTTGGGGTCGGCGTAGTAGAGGAACGACGGGGCGCCGTGGGCCGCGCGGGCGGATTCGAGGCCGGCGGCGTCGCCGTCGCCTTTGTAGATGTACGGGTCCATGATGCCGTACTTCTTGTACTCGGTCACGGCGTCCCAGACGGTCGCGGGCGAGTCGTAGAGCGTGGTGATGCGGAAGCCGTGCGAGGTGATGTCGGCGAGCTGCTGGTCCAAGATGGCGGCGGTGACGAAGTCGGTGGCGAGCGCGCGCCCGTCGGGCGACGGCAGGGACGCGGGGGCGGGGTCCAGCCGCGCGCGCAGCTCGATGCCGTACTGCTTGGCGGGGGACAGCAGGCGCAGCGGCAGGACATTGATGTCAAGCCGCACGGGGATCGCGCCAGGCAGGCCCCGGCCCGTGACGACGAGGCTGCCCGTATAGTGGCCGGGGAACGTGCCGCGCGGGACGCCGACCGTCAGCCAGAACTGCTTGGTGGTGTCGGCGGGGACGTCGGTGACGGCGGGGCCGGTGAGCCGGAGGGCGGTGTCGGCGCCGGCCAGCGGCACGCGGTCGTCCTTGACGAGCAGCGACGGCACGGGGCCGGCGGTGTCGGGGTCGCGCAGCAGGCCCGCGCCGCTCTGCTGGCGGACCTCGACGATGTGGACATCGACATCGGTGCGCGGCAGGACGTGTCCGACGGCCTGGAAGTCTCTGGGGACGGACACGGTCACGTCCTGCAAGGCGCGCTGCGAGTACAGGCAGAACGTCGCCGCCTGGATCTGCTCCGGGCAGGCCTGGATGGACAACTGCGAGGCGGACGTGCCGGCGGTCGGCAGCGAGGACGGCAGGACGGTCTCGAACAGGGACGGGGGCGTGTAGAGCGCGTAGGTCTTGCCCGCCGCCACGAGGCTCTTTTTCAGCGACGCGAGCTGCACGGTCTGGCGCAGAAAGCCGGGCGACACGGCCTCCAGCTTGAAGGCCACACGCCCGCCGTGGACGAGCGCGGGCTGCGTCGCCAGCCCGTAGGTCAGCAGCGACGCCTGCGGGCCGCCGGGAGTCCAGGCCGCGACATCGCCCTTCTCGAAGTCGTCCACGGGGGTGGAGTCGGAAACGGCGCCGGCGGCGTCCAGCGTCACCCACGACACGTCGTCCACGACGACGGACGCGCGCCGGGGGACCCGCAACTCCAGGCCGAGGGCGTTGATGCCGCCCCACTCGGCGGCGGGCGCGGCGGGCGTTTCGCCGCTCTGGGCGTCGGCGGGCAGCGTCACGTCGAGGGCGGCGACCGTGTCTTCACGGAGAGTAAACTTGCTCTTTGGCAGGATGACCTCATGCCACCCTGTGAAGCCCAGCGGGACGGGGCTGGACACCCAGGTCGGCGGCGGCCCCGGCTGGGACGGGTCGGCGGACGTCTGCATCAGGCGGACTTGCAGGGTCGTCCCGGAGCCGTCGCCGT
>CAXUCQ010000604.1:0-2170 GCA_964249295.1 uncultured Armatimonadales bacterium
GGAGATTGAGGCGCGCAGCACGATGCCGGTCAGCCCGTTGCCGCCGACGGGGACGCCCGTCTGCGCCATCAGCGCGCGGGCCAGGGCGGGGTCAGCCGGGCCGTGGCGCCGCAGCGCCGCGCGCAGGGCCAGCGCCTGCCCCGTGTGGCCTGCCGCCATCGAGGCGGGGGACAGCAGCGCGGCAGCAGCCATGCTGACGAGAGCGACCAGGGCGAAGAGGAAACGCAGAAGCGTGCGGCGAGTCATGGAAAGTTCTTTCAAGAGAGATCCCCTATGGCCGGCGGCGCAGCCGCCGAGGACGCGGAACGTCCCGCACCCCGAGGCAGGCCCACAGGGCGCGCGGTCTTCGGGAGCGGACGCTTATTCAAACAAGAGAGTGTCATTCAAGTGTCAAGCGGCGTGGGAGGCAATCGCGGAAGGCAGGGGCCTGTACGATCCTCCCCGGTGAGGGACCGCCGAAAAGGGTCGCGGCGCGGTGCGGGCCGCCGCCCGCCGCCGACGACGGCCTTTGGGAACGCTCCGTCCCGCGTCGGCGTGTCGATTATAACACAACGCCTCCGTTTGCGCAAGCACTTCCACGCGGCAAAGCGGGTATTTGTACAAAGTTTTTCACCGGGCGCGACGCGGGGAAAAAAGGCCCCGGCGGTGTCCGCCGGGGCCGGGTGATGTGCGCGGCGGCCTAGCCGCCGCCGGTCGGGATCTCGACGGTGCTGGGCGCGAAGGCGTAGATCCAGTAGGACTGCCACGGCTGCATCGTCCCCGTCGCCGTGATGGGGACATACACGCTGCCGTTGTAGCCGTACAGCGTCCCCGAGACCAGGTGGTACGTGCCGCTGGCGGCCTCCGCGAACGTGATCGTCCCCCCGCCCGCCGGGTTGGCGAACGCGAGATTCGCCACGCTGATCGCCGTCAAGCTCGGCACGCCGATCTGATTCCATCCCAGCTGCAGGCCCACGTCGACCACCGCCTTCGGCGGCAGGGTCCCCGCCGTCGTCACCTCATGCGAACTCTGCAGGTACACCCAGTAGCCCTGGCCCAGGTGCGGCGCGTCCGCCGGGGGCGTCGGGTCGATCAGGTACTGCAGCAGGACCGGACTCCACACAAAGATGTGCGAGCGGTTGGAGCCTGCGCTCGGCGCCGCCGTCGTCCCCGTGTTCAGCGTCCCGAACAGCGCGTCGAATCCCGCATCCCCCAGCGACGAATAGTCGTAGGGGACCGAGAAGAAGTTGTACCCCGCCGGGAACACGTGGATCGGCTGCAGCCCGTTGCCGGTCGCCCCGGTGAAGTCCGCCCGCGTGAACGCGCCCGCCGTGACTGAAAGGCCCTTCAGCGACTGCGTGCTGTACCCCGAGTCCGTGACCGTGACGTTGTACGTGCCGGCGGGCAGGTTGGTGAACGCATAGTTCTGCGCCGCACCGTCGCCCGTCGGCGCCCCCGGCGACGTGGTCGAGGCCGACGTGGTGACCGGCCCGACGGTGTTGCCGTTGATGTCCGTGACCGCCCCGCCCGCCGCCGTGGTCAGCGTCACGGTCGCGCCGCCCACCGGATTGCCCGTGACGGCATCCGCCACCAGGCCGCCGAGCGTCCCCGGAGACGGCTTCGGCGCCACCGTCAGCGCGAAGTTCTCGGTCAGCGTCTGGCCGGGCGTCAGCGTCAGCGGCAGCGCGCCGCTGGTGATGTAGCCGGTCGCGGAGGCCGAGACCGTGTACGCGCCTGACGGCGGGCTGATGGCGTAGAAACCGGCAGGAGTACCCGTAGTTGGGTTCGCGGCGATGGTGTTCGCCGTGAGCGCCGCCCCGCCGCCGGTCGGCGTGAACGTGACGGTCGCCCCGATGATGGGCTGGCCCGGCCCGGCGTCGGACACGACGCCGGACACGATCGCCGGCTGGGCCTTGAGGACGAAGTCCGCCTCGGCGGTGCCGCCGCTGGGGACGACGACGGGGTTGCCCTGGGTCGGCGCGGTCGCCGGGCTGAAGGCCGGCGGGTCGCTGGCCGTGCCGTTGTAGGAAGCCACGGCGGCGGGATCGACCGTGTAGGTGCCGTTCGGCGCCGTCGTGACGGTGTAGGTCGTCTGCCCGTCCGTCGATTTGAAGGTCACGGTCGCGCCGGCGATGGGTTTGCCGTTGTTGTCCTTGACCGTCCCCGTGATCCGCCCCGGCGGCACCGGAGC
>CAXUCQ010000605.1:0-2169 GCA_964249295.1 uncultured Armatimonadales bacterium
CATAGGTGAGGCTGAACAGCCACCCCGTCAGCCACCCCGCCGAGTCACCCAGCCCCCGGCTGACGTAGGTGAAGTACCCGCCCGCCGAAGGCAGATGCTTCGCCAATGCGCCGATGTTGACGGCGATCAGGACGCAGACGGCGAGGGCGAGCAGCGTCGCCAGCGGCAGCGCCGTGCCGGCGAACGGGACGGCGGCGCCCAGGCTGAACGCCACCGCGCCCGCCGGCGCCATCGTCGTCACCGACTGGAACAGCACCTCCGGCAGCCCGATGGCGTTCCGCCGCAGCGTCGGGCCGGATGCCGGCGGCGTTTCATTCTGTGGCGCGGGGCGGTCGTCCATAGTTGCGGGCTATTATGACGCCCGCCCCGCGCCGTGTCAAGGGCAGGAATGTGGCACCCTCCCGACGAACAGGCGCACTGCCGAACGACAAATCTGACAGAAGCGACCGCCGCGACAATCCAAGGAGAACTCCCATGCCGGACCCATTCAGCGCCGCCGAACCGATCAGCACGGAACTGCCGTGGCCCGTCCGGGAAGGGCGGCTGCCCTTCCGGGGCTACACGGACTGGTACCGGATCGTCGGCGACGCGCCGCAGCCGGGCAAACTCCCGCTGCTCCTGCTGCACGGCGGGCCGGGCGCGGCGCACGACTACCTGGAGCCGATCGGCGCTCTGGCCGCGACGGGGCGCCCGGTCATCTTCTACGACCAGCTCGGCTGCGGCCTGTCCGACCACCCGCACGACCCGTCGCTGTGGCACGTCCCGCTGTTCCTGGACGAGATCGACGCCGTGCGCCGGGCATTGGGCCTGGAGCGCCTGCACCTCCTGGGCCAGTCCTGGGGCGGGATGCTCGGCATGGAGTACGCCCTGACACAGCCGCCGGGGCTGGCGAGCCTGACCGTCGCCAACTCCCCCGCCAGCATGACCCAGTGGCTGTCCGAGGCCAACCGCCTGCGCTCCGAACTCCCGCCCGACGTCCAGCAGACCCTGCTCGCGCACGAAGCCGCCGGCACCACAAACTCCGCCGCCTACCAGGAGGCCATGATGGTCTTCTACGGGCGTCACGTCTGCCGGGTCGACCCCCTGCCGGACTGCGTCCAGCGCTCCTTCGCCCAGATCGAGGCCGACCCCGAGGTGTATCACACCATGAACGGCCCCAGCGAGTTCCACGTCGTCGGGCGCCTGAAGGACTGGGACATCACGGGCCGCCTCGGCGGCATCCGCGTCCCCACCCTCGTCCTCTCGGGCCGCCACGACGAGGCCACCCCGCTGATCGCCGAAACCGTCCAGCGCGGCATCCCCGGCGCCCAGTGGGTCGTCTTCGAGGACAGCTCCCACATGCCCCACGTCGAGGAAACCGCCCGCTACCTGCAAGTCTTGGACGAGTTCCTGACGCGCATCGAGCAATCCGCTGACGTGGTAGAATAACAACAGCCAGCCGACAGGAGAAGACGCCATGACGCACACCCTGACTCTCACGCACGACGAGGAAAACAAACTGCGCCGCGCCGCCCGGAAGCGCGGGCAGGAGGCCGACGCCCTCGTCCGCGAAGCCGTCCTTCAGATGCTCAGCCACGATGAAGACGCGACCGAAGACGACCTCCCCGCCCCCGGCGAATCCCTCGCCGAAGCCCTGCAGGGCTATATCGGCGTCGTGGACAGCAAAGGGCAGTACAACTTCTCCGAAGACACCGGGCGGCATTTCGCCGACGGTCTTGTGGAGAAGCGACGGCAGGGCCGGTTGTAGAAGGGGTTAGACCGTTGACGCTCACCGATGCCGGCCCACTCGTCGCCCTCATCGATAAAGGCGATAACGGACACGCCGCCTGCGCCGGCGCTCTGCCCCGACTCGCAAAACCGCTCGTGACGACCTGGCCTTGCTACACGGAGGCCATGCATCTTCTCGGCAGATCCGGCGGCTTCACATTCCAAAGCAACCTTTGGCGGCTCTACAACGACGGCTTGCTGACGTTGCACGACCTTTCATCCGCCGAGATCGCCCGGATGCACGTCCTGATGGCGAAGTACCACGACACGCCGATGGACCTGGCCGACGCTTCTCTGGTCGTAGCCGCCGAGACCCTGGGCGTCCGCCGCATCTTCACCGTGGACAGCGACTTCTACGTCTACCGACTCGCCGATGGGAAAGCCCTGACACTCGTCCCCTGA
>CAXUCQ010000606.1:0-2164 GCA_964249295.1 uncultured Armatimonadales bacterium
CCATCGTTTGCCGGATCACGCGCAGGTTCTCGCGGGCTTCTTCCAGGGGGGCGGTCAGGGTGGGCATCGCGGCGGTCTCCTTCCACTTTACACGGCAAAGTTCTTTGACGACAGTTTAGCACAGGCGCGCGGCGGTGTCAAGGCCTCGCGTCGACAAAGCACTGCCCCCTCCCAGGCCTCGCACCCACGTTTGACACCGGCAGGAAAACGTGCTATCCTGCTCGAACTGTAGACGCGGCAATCAGGAGCCGAAGCATCATGGAACCGCTGGGTACCTTCTCGTTCGTCCTCCACTCGCACATCCCCTATGTGCTGGCGCACGGCCGCTCCCCGCACGGCACGGACTGGCTGTCCGAGGCCGCCGCCGAGACCTATCTCCCGCTCCTCGACGTCTGCGACCGGCTCGTGGCCGAAGGCTTTTCGCCAAAGATCACCCTCGGGCTGACGCCGGTTTTGGTCGAACAACTGCGCGACCCGAGTTTTCAGGATGAGCTGGCCGATTACCTGCGGGAGAAAGTCCGGTCGGCACAGACGAACCAGGAGCAGTTCGAGAACGAAGGCAACTACCACATGGCGTATCTCGCCCGGTGGTGGGACGACTGGTACGGACGGCGCCTGGCCGATTTCGAGACCAAATACGGGCGCGATATCGTCGGCGCCTTTGCCCAACTGCAGGACGCCGGACACATCGAGATCATCACCAGCAGCGCGACGCACGGCTATTCGGCCCTGCTGTCCCAGGACACGAGCCTGCAGGCGCAGGTGAAGCAGGGCATCGCGGCTTACGAGCGTCATTTTGGGCGACGTCCACGCGGCTACTGGCTGCCGGAATGCTCGTACCGGCCCCGGTACCACTGGGCGGCGCCCGTCGCGGTCCCGGACGTTTCCCGCACCCCCACCCTGCGCAAAGGCGTGGACGAATTTCTGGCGGAGAACGGCATCCGATACTTCTTCGTCGAGGGCAGCCTGCTGCACGGCGGCGAAGCCCTGGGCGTGTATGCCGACAAGTTCGGCCCGCTGAAAGAACTGTACAAGCAGTTCATGGCCGAGACCGTCAAGACCGAGTACCGCCCCTACACGCCGTACAAGCCGTATCTGGTCAACTCGTCGGGCGACCCGAGCAAGCCGCCGCTGGCCGTGCTGGGGCGCGATGGGGCGACCGGCAAGCAGGTCTGGAGCGGCGAGCACGGCTATCCCGGCGACGAGTGGTACCTGGAGTTCCACAAAAAGTTCGTTTCGCCGTCGGACACCAGTCTGGGCCTGCGCTACTGGCGAATCAGCCGGGACAAGGCCGATCTGGACGCCAAGCGCCTCTACGAGCCGCGCCGCGCCGCCGAGCGGGCGCAGGAGCACGCGGCCCACTTCGTGCCGCTGGTCAAAGACGTGCTGCGCGCGCAGGCCGACTCGGCGGCGATTCTGAGCGCCGTCTACGACACCGAGCTTTACGGCCACTGGTGGTTCGAAGGCCCGCAGTGGCTGTACGCCGTTTTGAGGCAGATGGCGCAGGACCCGGAGATCAAGCTTCAGACCGTCGGCGAGTACCTGGCCGAACACCCGGCGACGCTGCCGGTCACGCTGCCGGAAGGCTCCTGGGGCGAAGGCGGCTTCCACTACATCTGGCTCAACGAGGAAACCGCCTGGTCCTGGAAGCTGGTCTACGAGACCGAGGCCGAGATGTCCGCCCTGGCCCGCGAGTTCGGCGACAGCGAAGCCGCCGCCTCCGTCCTGAAGCAGGCCGCCCGCGAGGCCCTGCTGCTGATGGCCTCGGACTGGCAGTTCTGCATCTCCACGGGCGGCGCCAAGGACTATTCCGAGGTCCGCCTGCGCAACCACTACGGCAGCTTCCAGGCCCTGGCCGGTCTGGTCCGCCGCGCCGGGGCCGGGGAGCCGCTTTCCGTCGGCGACTGGAAGAACATCGCCGAGTGCGAAGCCCGCGACAGCGTCTTCCCCGACATCGAGCCGGACTGGTTCGCCCAGGTGGAACACCCCGCCGTGGAGTGAGAAGCCCTCGACGCAGCCCTGTCTAAAAACGCGAGCAAGCGGGAACACTGTTGCCAACAGACCATTTCTAAAAAGATCGTCGTAAAGATCGTCGTGAGGAGATCCACCCATGAAAGCCGTCGTGATGGCGGGGGGCGAGGGGACGCGGCTGCGCCCGCTGACG
>CAXUCQ010000607.1:0-2158 GCA_964249295.1 uncultured Armatimonadales bacterium
GCCCTGCCGCGCGTCCGCGCCGCCCTCCGGTTCCCGACCCAGGGCGGCGGGCTGCCGCAGATCGTCGTCAACGATCAGACGCACGATCCCTTCCTGTTCTTCGTCAACGCCGAAACGGCGGCGAACGGCGAGGTCGTCGACTCGCAGATCCGACACGCCGCCGCCGCCGGCATCCACCTGTACTCGGGCGTGATGTACCTGCCGCTGCGGAACGCCTACGGCGACCGCTCGTTCGGCGCGACGGACGCGCTCATCCAGCAGGTCCTGGCCGCCGATCCCGAAGCCTACCTCCTGCCGCGCCTGCAGTTCGTGCCGACCAACTTCTGGGCGCGCACCCACCCCGACCAGATGGCCCGCGACGCGGACGGCAGCGAGGGGGACGTGTCGCTGGCCTCCACCGAGTTCTGGGCGGACTGCGTGGACGCGCTCGAAGCGCTGATCTCGCACCTGTCGGACCCGGCGACGCCCGGCGGCGACCGCGTCATCGGGTTCCACCTGGACCGTGGCGAGTGGTTCTACGACGAGGCCGCCGGCCCCGACCTTTCCGAGACCAACAGGGCCGCCTTCCAGAACTGGCTCCACGCCAAGTACCAGCAGCCCTACGCCCTGCGCGCCGCCTGGTACGACGGCTCGGCCACGTTCGACGACGCCCAGATCCCCCAGGGGTCGGGCGCGTCGCCCAAGACCGGAGACACGCCGCTCTACTCGGGGCCGCGCGACGGGCGCTGGCCGGACTACGCCCTGTTCTCGTCGGACCTGACGGCCCAGGCGATCACGGGCCTGGCCGCCGCCGTCAAGACCCTGTCCGAAGGCCGCCTCCTGGTCGGCGTCTCTTACGGCTACACGCTGGAATTCGCAGGGCGCAACGACTCCGGCCATCTGGCGCTGGCGCGCGTCCTGCAATCGCCGCACATCGACATCCTGGCCGGGCCGAACTCGTACACCGGGCGCGGCGCGGGCAGCGCGGGCGGGTTCGGGGCGCCCATCGACTCGGTCGCGCTGCACGGCAAACTGTGGCTGATCGAGGACGACACCAAGACGTTCCTGGCGACCGAAGACACGCCCGACGCTTACAACCCGAAGATCGCCGGCGGAGCCGACACGCAGGCGGCCCACCAGCGCCACTTCGGCGCGGCGCTGGCCCACCGGGCCGGCGTGACGTGGATGGACCTGTGGGGCCAGGGCTGGCTGGACAGCCCGGACATCTGGCAAGAGATCGGCGGCCTGTGCGCCCAGGCGGGTCGTCTGGGCCAGGTGTCGTCCGCGCCCGCGCTGACGCCCGACGTCGTCGTCTTCGTGGACGAGGCCTCGCTGGCGTATTTCAAGAACAACCCCGCCGGGCTGGGACAGGCGCTCGTCGCCAAGTCGCGCGACCTGCTGCTGCGCTCCGGCGCGTCCGTCGGCTTTTATCTCCAAAGCGACGTCCGGTCCGAGAATCTGCCCGACGCCAAGCTGTACCTGTTCCTGAACGCCCTGCGCGTGACGACGGAAGAGCGGCGGGCGATCCGCGAGAAGCTGCACCGGCCCGGCAAGACCCTCGCCTGGCTCTACGCCCCCGGCCTGTTCGACGAAGGGGGCCTGGCGGAACACGAGATCGGCGACACGGTCGGCATGGCCCTGCGCCTGCAGCCCTGGAACTCGCGCGGGGGCAGCCAGCTCACCGACGCGCGCTCGCCGCTCACCGATCGCCTCCGCGCCGGCAAGCGCGCCATCGGCCAGGAGGAGGTCGTCAACCCCTCGCTCGCCGTCAGCGACCCGCAGGCGACGATCCTGGCCGAGTACGCGCAGACCGGCGGCGCGTCGCTCGCCGTGCGCGAACAGCCGGGCGGCTGGAAGTCCGTCTTCCTCGGCGACCCGCACCTGACCAATGAGTTGCTGCGCGGCCTCTACGCCTACGCGGGCGTCCCCGTCTTCGAGACGCAGGACGACGTGGTCTACGCGGGCGACGGCGTGCTGCTGATCCACGCCCCCTACACCGGCCAGCGGACCATCGCCCTGCCCCGGCGGGCCACCGTCTACGACGTGATGGAGAACCGCATCGTGGCGACCCAGGCCCGCTCGTTCCGCGCCTTCCTGCGCGCCCGCACCACGCGCCTGTTCCTCTGGGGCGAGGCCGACGCCGTCGCCGCCGCAACCGGCCTCGCGCTCCCCGCCGCCT
>CAXUCQ010000608.1:0-601 GCA_964249295.1 uncultured Armatimonadales bacterium
ACCGCGCCCAGCGGCAGCGGCCCGTAGACGTGCGGGAACCGCTGCCCGTCGGCGGCCTCGTATTTGATCGGGGCGGTGATGCGCGCCGGGTCGATCTTCAGCAGGACCAGCCCCGTCCGTCCCCGAAAGAAGCGGTCGGCGGTCCCGGCCACCTGCGCGGCGACGGAGCAGTGGATAAATCCTTCCGTCGCCAGGCTGTCGGCGCGATACTCGCCCCGCCGCTGCGCCGCCTGCCATTCCGTCAAGGCGCAGATGTGAAAAATCGTGTTCATTGGACCTCTTGCGTGAGTTAGCCCCAGCACTGAAGTGCTGGGCTGCGGAGTGCATCCTGCCCGCCTTCGCGGGCGTGAGAACGACCAATGGCCCTTGTCTTGCGCCCGCGAAGGCGGGCAATATGCTTTTCTCAGCCCAGCACTTCAGTGCTGGGAACGCTGGGGACCTATGCAGAAGGCCTACTGCGCCCCATCCTCAAACGCCAGGTCGAAATCCACCTCGAACGTGCGCCGCCACGGCAGCCGGACGCTGCCGGGCGTGAGCGTCAGCCCCGCGCCGACGCCCCGCGCCTGCAGCCGCGCCAGAACCTCGGCCAGACGCCGCTCGA
>CAXUCQ010000608.1:611-2155 GCA_964249295.1 uncultured Armatimonadales bacterium
CCCGAAGAACAGGCCGCGGCCTGTTCTTCGGGACTCTCGGGCGACGGCTCGCGCCGGCCCCAGCGCCGCGCGGCCTCGTCCCGCGCCTCGCGCCGCACGACGGCCTGGTAGCCGTAGTCTTCCAGAAACCGGTGCGCGAGAAACTGCGCCTGCGCCCGCGCCCGCGCGGGGTCGTCGCCGACGCGCAGGCTGCACGCGGCCTGTGCGACCACGACGCCCAGCGTGTTGCCCGCCGTGTTCCAGGCCCCATACGCGCACAATCGGCCCGGCGCCAGCGGCGCGTCGCCCGCCAGCAGCAGTTCGGTCAGCAGCAGATCCGAGCCGTTCGGGTAGGCCACGTCGGCCAGCGCCACGGGGACGCCCCGCCGCTGCCACGCGCCCAGTCCGGCCAGAAACCGCCCGTAGGCGTCCGTCCGCTCCCGCCGGTCTTCGGCCAGATACTCGGGGCGATAGTCCGTGCGGCGCGGCGACGGCGTCGCGACGCCCAGCACGACGTCCGCCGCGTCGGGCGTCTCGGCAAGGACGCACCCGCAGGCCGCGATCTGCCCCTCGACGGTCTCCCAAACGGGCCGGTCCTCGTAGGGCGCGACCAGTTCCCGATCCTCGGGGACGGCGTACAGCAGCCACACGCGCGGCGCCCGCCCGTCGCGCTCGTTCAGCAGCCGGGCGACCAGGGCCGAGCCGACCTCGTCCGCGCCGGGGTGCATCATCACCCGGCCCGACAGCGCCGGGCCGATCAGGCGGGGCCAGGCGCGCAGCCAGTCCCGCTCCCGCGACGGGAAGCCCCAGGCGCTCGTGTCGTCCGACGTGAGCAGCAGCGACGCGAGCTGCCCCCGCGCCGCCATGTCCAGCAGCCCCAGGTTGACCGTGTGGTTGCGCAATCGCCGCGTCAGCCAGTCCGCGACCAGAGGCGGCGGCAGCGCCCGCGTCAGGGCCGTCAGATCGCCCTGCTCCTCGGCGCTCAGCGCCCCCGCCTCCGACCGGTGGCTCAGCCGCGCCCAGCGATAAAACGCCGTCCCCCACCGCGCCCAATACGTCGGCTCCTCCACGCAGTCGTCGGCGTTGGCAACGCGCGTGACCAGCGAGAACGCATGGACGGGGCAGCGCGCGTTGATTTCGGCCAGCAGCCCGAGCCGCCCCAGCGCCTCCGCCGCACTGCCGTCGGAGCTGCGGGCGTTGATGAGGGTGCCGACCGCCAGAAACTCGCACGAGACCAGCGCCGCCGACGCCGTTTCGGCTGTTGTGGACAGCCACCGCGCCACGGCGCCCACGTCCGCCGGCGCGCGCTGCCGGCCACGGATCTCCGTCGGCGGCAGGAGCACGTCCGCCCCGCCGATCTCGCCCAGCATCTGCGGGTAGCGCGTGTTGACGGGCCGCTCGTCGAGCGGCAGCAAAAGGAGCGTCAGCGGCTGCATGGTCATAGGTGTTCAGGCCGGAGGTCGCTCCAGAGGGCGGCAGGCGCCGATCCCTGGAAGTGCCGGGCGTTCTCGGTCGCGATGACCATCGATTATACCGCAGGCATCGCTAGGGCCGCCGCGCCGACC
>CAXUCQ010000609.1:0-2140 GCA_964249295.1 uncultured Armatimonadales bacterium
AGGGAAACCCCTACGCTTTGTGAGTGGACGATACAGGATTCGAACCTGTGGCCCCTTCCGTGTGAAGGAAGTGCTCTACCACTGAGCCAATCGTCCGTGTACAAGCGGATTATACCAGGCCCTGTTCCGGCTGTCAATGCCGTGGCACAAAAAAGCGGGGGCGCTTCCGCCCCCGCTTTCGGCGCTAAGAACTCAGCGCGGCGGCTAGTGCTTGTGGGTCATGACGTAGTGGCGGCGGGCGCGGCGTCCGTGCGGGCCGACCCGGTAGATGCGGTGCAAATGTCCCTTGGGCGTCACGACCGCTCGGTACGTCTTATTCCCGTTGCGGCGGTGGACGACGGACTTCTCGCCGACGGCGCGGTGGGCGGCGACGCTGGTGTTCTCCGCCGCCTTGCGGACCGGGTACTGGATGGCGTTGCCGATCTTGGCCAGGGTGTTGCTGTTGTGCTTCTGCTGGGCCGAGGCCGGGTTCGGGACCGACGCGAGCGCCGCGCAGGCCAGGACGGCGGCGAGGCCGGCCCGGAACAGTGTCTTGATCATGGTCGTGTTTCCTCCTGGGGACGCGCTACTGCGCGAGGCCCTTCTTTTTGGCCTGGGACATCGGATAGACTTTGCCGTTCGGCGTCACCACGCGGTTCCTGGCCTTGGCGCGGCGCCGGATGACGGAGTTCTTGTTCGTCGCCTCGTGCGCGGCGACGCTGGTGTTCTCGCCGGCCTTGCGAACGGGGTACTGGACCGTCTTGGCCGTCTTGTGGGCGGTCTTGCTGAGGTTCTGCCCGGCCTTGTTGACCGGGTACTGGATCGCCTTGCCGATCTTGCCCAGCGTCCCCTGGGCCTGGGCGACAGGCGCGAGCAGCGTACAAAACAGGGCGGCGGCGAGGGCGGCGCTCTGGGCGCGGTTCTTGGTGACGGTGGTCGTCATTGACGGTTAAACTCCTTCCGGCGTCCCGATTCCCGGTGACGCCGACACGATGGCGTCCAGCAGGACGCGCGGCGGGTGCGGGTGCGGCCAGGCGAACGCGTGACGGAACGCGGCGTCCTGGCAGCGGGTCAGTTGCGCGAAGTCGATCACATCCTGCGTCAGCAGGTTCTCGTACTCCCACGGCAGACGGACGTTGTGCAGCCCGGCGTTGTCCGTGCAGATCGTGATGTCCACGCCTTCCGCTTCGCACCGCTCGAACACTGTCCTGAGCGACGACAGGTCCTGTAAAGTTCCCGTCTTCAGATAGGTCGTCGGACAGACCTCCAGGCACTGCCCCCGCGCCGCGACCTGCGGCAGCAGCTCGGGGTACTTCAGGGCGAGTTGGATGCCGTGCCCGATGCGCGACAAAAACGGCAGCAGGGCCGGGTGACACCCGTCCGGCGTCTCATACAGATGCCCCGTCGTCTTCATTCCCCGCGCGCGGGCCTCGCCAAACAGTTCGGTCCACTCGTCCATGCGCTCGGCGTAGTACACGTCCGGCCCGGCCAGGTCCACGCCGCAGACGTACTGCGGCAGGCGGCAGGCCAGGTCCAGCATGGCCCTGTTGACCTCGAACGGCAGCCGCGAATGCATGCACAGGATCTGCCGCATCAGCAGCGGGAAGTCCGGGTCATGCCCAGCCTCCCCAATGACCGAAACCACGTCCCGCATCTGCGCGATCCGGTCCGACTGCGACAGACTCGGGTCCGTGCGGTAGAACGGCGTGTGCCGCAGCTCTAAATAACAGATGCCCTCGAAGACATACGCCCCCCGGACCAGTTTGGAGACGAAATACGGCAGCGTTTCGAGTGTTTGGAACGGCTCGACCAGCGCGTGCAGTTCGAGGTACTCCTCCAGCGAGGCGCGCGGCCTGGTCACGAACGCCTCGAAGCTCTCATACGTGGGGTACCGGGCGGCGAGCGGGTGGCCGTTGCGCACCAGGTAGCGCCAGAAGACGCGCGGCACGACCGCCCCGCCCAGGTGACGATGCAGTTCAGCGTGCAGGGACATACACGCCATTGTACCCCAGTGGGAACCTATTCTTCCGCGTCTAGCCTGACCTCGGCCGCCTGTCGCATGGCGAGCCATGCCTCTTTCAGCGGCTGCCCGACGGCGCTTTCCGGCTGGTCTAACACGAGATGCTGGTAGGCTTCCACAAAGACGCCGCGCCTCCTATGG
>CAXUCQ010000610.1:0-2139 GCA_964249295.1 uncultured Armatimonadales bacterium
AGGCGATCCACGTCGGCCAGCGTCAGCGCCTGACGGTTCGCCAGGCGCTGCGCGGCCAGTGTCGGCAGCAGCTGCGCGCCGGCCAGCATCAGGGCGAGCGCCCCCGCCCCCAATGCGCCCGCGCCGACGGCCCGCCAGCGCCGCTGACGGCACAGGGCCAGGCAGAACAGGCCGTCGGCGGCGGCCAGGCCGAGCGTGTACAGAGTCACCTGCGCGTGCGCCGCCAGCAGTTGCAGGCCCAGCGCCGCGCCCAGGCCGACGCCCGCGCCCGGACGGGGCCGCAGGGCGAGGATCTCGGTGCGCCAGAGGACCAGCGGCACATACGCCAGCGCCTGCAGCATGTTCGGGTACTGCGCCTTGCTGACGAGGTAGCCGCCGAACATCCACCCCGCCGCGCCCAGCAGCGCGGGCCACGGCGGCAGCGCCATGCGCCCCGCCCGCAGCCACAAAAACGCGAACACGCCGGCCAGAAAGACGTGCAGCACGCACGAGATCGTGAGGAACCGCGCGGCGGGCAGGAGCGGGAGCAGGGCGGTCGCCGGGTACAGCGGCCAGGCCTGCGGGTTGCCGACGAAGGGGACGCCGCCGAAGATCTGCGGGTCCCACAGCGGCACCGTCCCGTGGAGCAACTGCCCGCGCAGGAAGCGCGTCATCGGGATGAAGTACTGCCCGGTGTCGCCCCAGAACAGGACCTGTCCGCCGAAGAGCCAATGCCGGAAGACCAGCAGCGTCGCGGCGGCCAGCAGCAGGCAGGCCGCCGCGTCTTCGCGCCGCCGCGCCGCCGTGTCGATGGTCACGATAGGCGGCCTTCGCGCGTCATGCGGTCCACGAAGAGCAGGCCGCTGATGCTTTTGGCGTCCCGGATTTCGCCCGTCCCGATCTTGCCGATTGCTTCTTCCAGAGGGAGTTCGACGATCTCCAGGAACTCGTCCTCGTCGGTGTGACCCTGGGTCTCGGTCAGGTCCTGGGCCAGAAAGAAGCGGATCAGCTCCGTCGTGTAGCCGGGGGCCATGAACGCCTCGTACAACTTGGTCATCCGTCCCGCCTGGAGGTTGATCTCCTCGCCCAGTTCGCGGTGCGCGGCGGCTTCGGGGTCTTCGCCGGGGTCGAGCGTGCCGGCGGGGATCTCGAGCAGCGCGGCCTGGGCGGGCGCGCGCCACTGGCGGACCAGGACGACGCGGCCATCCGCGTGCAATGGGACCATGGCGACGGCGCCCCGGTGCTCGACGATCTCGCGCCAGCCCGTCTTGCCGTTGGGCAGCACGATCGTGTCCACGCGCAGGTTGATGATCCTGCCGTCGTAGAGGCGCTCGGAGCCGACCGTTTTTTCTTCCATCGGTGTGTCTGTCATGGTGTGTTAAGCCTCGTTGTCTTCCCGGACGACCAATCCCGCCGCCGCCGCCGCCTGGAAGAAGATCGGGTCTTCGTCCGGCGTCCGGCCCATGCTGGACACGGCGATGCCGAGGCGGGCCAAGAGCTGCAGCGGCTCCCAGGTCTTCTCGACGGCGCGCATGTCGTGGCCGCGGGGCAGGCCGGTCATGTCCGCGCCGACGGGCAGGGGGACGATGCAGCGGGCGTAGGTCATGTCCAGGGTCGTCTTGGTGTGGTGGCTGATTCCCTGGTGCCGCTCGCGCGGGTCCGCGCCCGACATGCGGACGACGGCGATGGCGGTGCCGCCCAGCGCCTTGACGACGTCGAGGTGCTGAGCCTGCGCGATGCCGCTGAAGCCGTACTTGGTGCCGGTGCCAGCGTTGCCCGGCCCCTGGCAGACGATGACGGCGTCGCAGTCGAGGATGTGCCGGGCGGCGAGCAGGGCCGAATGCAGGGTCACGGTCTCGTGATCGCCGCCGAACGCCTGGCCGCAGGTGAGCGTCGCCAAAATCAGCCCGGCGGCTTGGAGTTCGCGCACCAGGCGGCTGAAGGCGAGCGGCAGGGCCGCGCCGTCGGTCATGACATACGCGACCTTGGTCTTGCCCGCCATCTGCAGCCCGGCGGCGGCGGGCGCGACCTGCGAGTGCAACTGGCCGACGATGACGGGCAGGCCGTCGAGTCCGCGCTCCCAGACGTCGGCGTGCTGCGGCTGCTCTTCCAGCGTCAGGACGCTGTGCTGGCAGGGCAGGTAGCGGGCTTTGATGATGT
>CAXUCQ010000611.1:0-2130 GCA_964249295.1 uncultured Armatimonadales bacterium
GGCCTTTGCTACGGAAAAGAGGGCGATGAAGCCCAGAATCAGACAGAAGATGCCGCTCCAGTCGTGGAAGACGTGGGCGGCGTGGTCGTTGATGCACTCGCCGACGACGCCGATCAGCGCGATGCGGACGCTGTTGATGATGATGGCGAGCGGGACGCTCAGCAGGAACAGGAACAGGCGCCTGTCGCGCGTCCCATCCACCAGATACGCGAACGCGGCGCTGAACGTCAGCAGCGAGACCAGCGTTTTGAAGCCGGAGCACGGCACGTCCACGAACAGCGGGAAGTTGTCCATCTGGAGGATGTTGCCGTGCAGGGCGGTGTGGAACGTCATCAGGTGCGGCGGCTTGTCGGCGAACAGCGTCGAGGTCATCTGCAGCTTGAGCGTGGCGTCGTTGAGGACCGGCGCGGGCAGCGGCACCATCAGCGACAGGAACAGCAGCGGCACCCAGAAGGCGCGCACGAAGCGCGCGCCGAGGGCCAGCCAGACGCCGCTCCAGACGGCCAGCAGGAACGCCATCGACATCAGCGACAGGGCGAAGCTTTTGCTGGCGAAGACGAACAGCGCCAGCGCCGGCACGAGCACGAGCAGCGCGACGGGCGCGGGCGCCTTGGGGACGGCCTGGAGCGTTGCGCGCCGCGCCCAGAACATCAGCACGATGATGAACGGGATCAGGGGCGCGTGGGCGTAGTACGAGCCGGGCTTGTCGTATTCGAACTTCCACGCGCTCAGCATCGGCCAGATCAGCACGGAGAAGAGCGCGAGCGTCCCGATGTACGGCAGCAGCGTCGGCCAGTCGGGCCTTCTCATTGAAGCCCGTCCGAGCCGGATTGTTCGAGTGTCGTCGGCATGGTATTTCCTGAAGGAAGTCAGTCCCCAGGGCTGAACCCCTGGGCTGCGAAGTACATCTTGCCCGCCTTCGCGGGCGCAGGACAGGTCCGGCTATGGCTCTTGCGCCCGCGCCCTCCAGGTCCCTTCCAGGTCTGCCAGCCCTCCGGGTCTGCCAGTGCAGTGCCAGTGCAGAAGGCGGGCAGAATACATTCCACGGCCCCGAATTCTGATCCAGGGGGCTGATGCAGAGGTTTATATTATATCACACGGCGCGGCGAACGCGATTACTGGGCGCTGGCGGTCTTCTTCTGGGCGTTGTAGGTCTGGATGTCGCTGAAGTAGTTGCCGTAGCGCGCCACGTTGAAGACCGGCGTGTTGCTCTGGTACAGGGACGCCAGTTCCTGCTGGGGGCTGACCGCCTTTGCCAGCTTGACCTGGCGGACGACCTGGTCGCGCACCTGGCTCAGCGACTGGACCTCATTGCCGTGGGCGCTCTTGACTTTGAACGTCAGGAAGACGCTTCCGGGCAGCGGCAGGGTCTTGATCTGGCCGGGCTGCATGGCCAGCACGGTCTTGCCGATCTGCTGGCGGACGGCGGGCGGCAGGGCGGCCATGTTGACGTTGAAGCCGTTGACGCCGGCGACGTGCAGGCCGGGCTGCACGGCGATGGTCTCGGGCTGCATGTCCTGCCCCAGCAGGTGCTCGGCTTTGCTGGCGTCGGACTGCCGCTGCGCGACGACCATGGTCGTCTGGACCTGGCTCGGCACGGTGAACAGGTTTTTGTTGCGATTGTAGAAAGAGTTGACCTCGGCGTCGGACGCGGTCACGCCCTGGATGCGCAGGTTTTCCAGCGCGAGGTCCGTCTTCAGGTCGTCGCGGACGCCGGGGTCGGCGGCCTGCTGGGCGAGCTGGGGCTGCTTCACCTGCAGCTCCTTGATGCGCGCGTCGACGTCGGCCTCGGTCGGCATCACGTTCGCCTTGGCCGCGGCCTGGCGGACCAGGTCGGTGTAGACCATCTTCTTCAGGATCGGCTGCCCGGCCTTGGACTCCATGGCGGCGTCAAAGTTGTAGACGCTGATGGGGTCGCCGCCGACCGTGACGATGGGCTTGCGGGTGTTGAAGCGCTCATAGATCAGGACGTTGCTCACGAGAGAAACGACGGCGATGACGGCGAGCAGCGGGGTCAGAAACTTCATGGACTACCTCTTAAAGTCGAGTCGGCGAGACGGCCGGCGTCGGCGCGCGTCTCACCCGTGGGTCACTGCAAGAAGCGTGCCAAGGCCGGTGCGGCGCGGGGCC
>CAXUCQ010000612.1:0-2130 GCA_964249295.1 uncultured Armatimonadales bacterium
GTCCTGGGTTCACTCCCGGACACTCCCGCCACGCGCCCCGTTTACCGACACCCCGCCACGCGCCCCGTTTACCGACACCCCGCCCCGGGTACACGAAAACACCAACGCGCCCGGATCGCGCGGCCCTAGAAAGCGCCCCCCGATGCCCCTGCACTGCCTGTTCCTCAACTGCACGCTCAAGCGCGCCCCCCAGCCGTCCAACACCCAGGCCCTGATCGACAAGGTCGCGGCGCTGATGGAGGAGCAGGGCGCCCTGACCGAGACCGTCCGCGTCACCGACTACTTCATCCGCTTCGGCTCCGGCATGGACGAGGGCGACGGCGACCAGTGGCCCCAGCTTTTGGAAAAGATACTCGCCACCGACATCCTGGTCGTCGCCACCCCGCTGTGGCTCGGCGACCGCTCGTCCGTCGCCAAGATGGTCGCCGAGCGCCTGGACGCCACGACGTACTCGACCGACCAGTTCGACCAGCACCCCATGTACAACAAGGTCGGCGGCGCCATCGTCACCGGCGAAGGCGACGGGGCGCAGCACGCCATCGCGCAGATCCTCTACGACATGACCATCGCCGGCCTGAGCATCCCCCCCAACGCCGACTGCTTCTGGGTCGGCGGCCCCGGCGGGCCGGGCAAGCCCTACACCGAAAAGGGCGGCGACACGTCCTACTTCGTCAACGAGCGCGCGCGCTGGATGACCCACAACCTGATCGCCCTCGCCCAGACGCTCAAAGACCGCCCCATCGCCACCAACCTCAAGCAGCTCCAGGTCGAGGCCACCGCCGTCAGCCAGATCGAGGCCTGACCCCGCTCTCAACAACGGGGCGTCAGGAGAGAGCCTCCCCCGTAGGGGCATGACATGTCATGCCCTTCCTGCTCCTCTGGCCCCGTTTTCTTCCCCTGTTCCCTCATCATTGAGGGCCGGGGGCCTCTTCCCCGCGGCCGGTGGCCCTCTTGCGGGTAGGGCGTCGGGGAAAAGGGTACCCTCTGCGCATGGAACAACCCCTCAGACCCCTGCCGCGCCTGACGCCGGACCTGGAACGGCGGTTCCAGGCGGACTACTACGCGCGCGTCCATCCCGGCCTGCGCCTGGTGTCCCTGCTGCTGGCCGGGCTGGTGGCCGCCCAGACGCTGGTGCGGCTCGACAGGCCCGCGCCTCTCGATCTGAGGACCGGCGGCCCCGAGTTCGCCTTCTGGCTGTGCGTCTTCGGCCTGACCTGGGTGCGCGGGTTCGGCCGGGTGTGGCGGCCCGCCCTGGTCCTTCTGGGCTGGGCCGCCGCGGCGATCGTGCTGGCGGGCCTGGGCCACGCCATCGGCGGCCCTCCCGCCGCCTTTGGCCGGGGGAGCCTGCCGCGCCCGCCGTCCTCCGTCCCGATACGCTTCTCCTTCGCGCTGCAGATGTCGGTCCTGATGGTGACCCTGTCCACCCTGCGGCTGCCGTTCCGCGCGGCGGCGCTGCTCCAGGGCGGCGTGCTCCTGATCGGCCTGTGGGACTTCGGGACCAACCTGCCGCCGGACGCCGACGTCCTGCGGGACCTGCACTTCATCCTGCTGCCGGCGGTCCTGCTGCTGCTGGCGCTCCTGCTGGCCGCCTTCACCCAGGAGCAGCTGGCGCGCAGCGCGTTCCACGCGGGCCGCCTGCTGGAAGAAGAGCGCAACGGCGAGCGCCGCCGGCGCGAGCAGACCGAGGGCAAGCTGCACGTGCTGGCCCAGGCCATCGGCGGCATCGTCCACGACCTCGGCAACCCGCTCACGACCGTGCAGATGGGCGCGGAAACGGTCCAGACGTTCCTGACCGACGAGACGCCGGACCGCGACTCCCTGCGCGAGTTCATGGGGCTGATCGAGGACGGGGCCGAGATGCTCGCCGCGCTGCGGCTGTCCCTGATCGAGCAGACGCGCGTCCTGGAGGGCAGGCCCCTCCCCGTGGACCTGCGGCCCGAGCCGCTCCGCCCCATCGTGGAGGCGGGCGCCCGCTTCCAGAGCGGGCGGGCGACGCACGGGCGCGCGGTCACGCTGGACGGGGCGGACGACCTGGTACTCGCCGACCGCCTGCGGCTGACCACGGTCTTCATGAACCTGATCGGCAACGCCCTCAAGTACAGCGACGGCGAGGTGCGCGTCGCATGGCGC
>CAXUCQ010000613.1:0-2117 GCA_964249295.1 uncultured Armatimonadales bacterium
CAGAACCGTGTGCGGCAATTCCATCTCCAGCCCCATCAGCATGGCGGGCCACAGAGTCGCGTGGAAGCGGGTGTAGATCTCCTTGCCGACCAGGTGCGCGTCGGCGGGCCACAGCCTGTCCCAGTCCGCGTTGTCCGGCCAGCCGGTCGCCGTCAGGTAATTGATGACGGCGTCGAACCAGACGTAGACGACCTGGGCTTCGTCGCCGGGGCCGGGGATGCCCCACCCTTTGCTCCGGCGCGAGACGGCGACGTCGCGCAGCCCGTCTTCGCCGTTGATCAGGGCCAGGACCTCGTTGCGCCGCGTCCCCGGCTCCAAAAATCCGGGGGTGTCCGTGATATATCGGCGCAATTTCTCGCCGTAGGCCGACAGGCGGAAGTAGTAGTTGTCTTCCGTCACCCGCTCGACAATCGCCCCGGTCTCGATGGCCCGCCCGTCCCGAACCTCGGAGTCGCGGTAGAACGTCTCGTCGGCGACGGCGTACCAGCCCTCGTACTGGCCCGCGTAGATGTCGCCCTGCGATTGCAGCCGCCGGAAGACCTCGGCGACGGCGCGCTTGTGATCCTCGTCGGACGTGCGGATGAAGCGGTCGTACTCGACGCCCAGAAAGCGCCAGCACTCGACGAACTGCTGCGAGACCCGGTCCACGAACTCCTGCGGCGTCTGCCCGGCCCGACCGGCGGCGTCCGCCACTTTCTGCGCGTGCTCATCCGTCCCGGTCAGGAAGAATGTCCGCTCCCCCCGCAGCCGGTGATACCGGGCGAGCGCATCGACGAGCAGCGTCGTCGTCGCGGAGCCGACGTGCGGGACGCCGTTGACGTAATAGATGGGGGTCGTGATGTAAAAGGTCTTGTCTGCCACGCCTCTGTTATACCCGATGGGGTGTCGAAGGCGGACAGGGGGCTTTCATGTCTCCGAGTCGGCGCGCAGGAGCGGATCGACCTCCTGGCGGAAGGCGCGCAGCATCTCCTGGTCTGCCGTGGCGAGGGCGACGCACGTGTCGGCGGCGCCGTAGTAGAGGGACAGGGTGTCGTCGGTCCGCAGCGCGCCGGTGGGGAAGATGACGCCCGGCTTGTCGCCCCCGACCTCGTAAGGCTCCGTCGGCTCCAAGACCCACTCGGGGAAGCGATAAACGACGCGGCTCGGGTCTTCGCGGTCCAGAAGCGCCCAGCCGACACGGTACTCCCAGCCCCCCTCCACCTGCATGACTCCGTGGAAGAACAGCGCCCAGCCGCCGGGCGTCTCGAAGGGGGGCGGCCCGGCCCCGACCTTGCCGCTGTCCCAGCCGGGCTGGTCCCGCTCTTCGAGCACGCAGCGGGGGCTGCCCCAGTGCTGCAGATCGTCGCTCTCGGACATCCAGACGTTCTCCAGCGGCCCGGCGGTCGGGCGGTGGAGCAGGCGGTACGTGCCGCCGACCCGGCGCGGCAGCAGGACGGCGTCTTTGTTGTAGGGGTGGATGACCAGACCCAGGCGCGTCACCGTCTGGAAGTCGCGGGTGCTCGCCAGACAGACGCCCGCCCCGTAGCGGGACACGCCGGCGTAGGTGATGATGTACTCCTGCCGGTCCTCGAGATAGGTGATGCGGGGGTCCTCGCAGCCCCGGTCGTCGTACCACCCGGCGCCGAAGTCCGGGGACAGCAGCGGGGTCGTCTCGATGCGCCAATCGCCGACGCCGTCGGGGGAGCGGGCGACATGGAGGTGGGAGCGGTCGTCGTGGGCGATGACCCGCAGCAGCAGCAGGGTCTCGCCATCATGTCGGCACGCGCCGGGGTTGCAGACGGCCTTGCACGGGAACGGCATATCCTGGGGCTGCAGGATCGGGTTGGCCGGGTGGCGCCGGAACAGGCCGCGGGCGCGTTCGACGTAGGGCTGCAGTTGTGGCGGCGCCGCGCCCGCGTCTTTCGGCGCAGCGATTTGGGCATTCTCGTCCATGATACGCTCCTTTCTCGTCGCCACACTATTCCCGGTGGGTGCGGCGGGGAAACCAGGAGGAGATTTGAGACAGATGTGAAACACTCTGCCGACGATCGTAGGCAGTTTCCCAGTCAATGCGTTTTATGATTCTACTTGTCCACGGTCTTCCTGGTCTCGGAGAAGTTTATTCTGTGTTGTAAATA
>CAXUCQ010000614.1:0-2110 GCA_964249295.1 uncultured Armatimonadales bacterium
GTCGCGCCGGCGCCGCTGCCGGCGCCCGTCGCCGGGCCGCCCGGCGTCGCCGCCGTCGGCAACGGGGAGCAGCCCGGCACGGCCAAGATCGACGCCCTTGTCGCGCCCAGGCTCGCCGACGACAAGAAGAACTACGATGCGGAGGCGACGGAGCTGCTGATCAACAACACCCTGGTCGATCAGGAAGCGAAGAAGGAAGGCGTGACGGTCACGCCCGCCGAACTCAATGCGCGCATGGCGGAGGTCCGCAAGCAGTTCGCGGCGGACCCGCGTTCGCGCGGCCTAACCTTGGAAAGCCTGGTCGCCAAGAATCACGAGACGATGGCGACGCTGAAAGACAGCCTGCGCCTGCGCCTCGAGGCAGACAAGCTTGTCGCCAAGACGCAGCCGATGGTCAAGATGGCCCACGTCGAATACCTCCTGGTCGCGACGAACAACCCGCGCAACGATCCCAGCGTCAAGCCGCACACGGACGCAGACGCCCACAAGATCATCGCCAAAGCGCAGGCCGAGCTGGCTGGCGGCAAGAAGTTTGAGGACGTGGTCAAGGAGTATTCCGACGACCCTTCGACCAAGAACAAAAACGGCGACCTCGGGCTGATCGGGCCGGATTCGGGGCTGAGTCCCGCCTTTCTGAACGCGGCCCTGACGCTGAAAAAGGGCGAGGTCACGCCGACGCCCGTGTTCGATGCGCAGTTCGGCTACTTCCTCATCAAAGCCGTCAGCACGAGCGCCGAGCCGCTCAACGCTGCGGAAGCGGGTCAGTACCAGCAGCGGATCGCCGCCGCGAATCAGGCCCAGTCCGGGCCTGCGCTTCAGGCTTATCTGCAGGGCCTGCGCGCCAAGGCGAAGGTCGTCACCTACACGATCCCCTAAATCGGCCCCCACAGCCCGCCGAACCCGGCCCACGGGATCGGCGGGCTGTCTTTGTTTCAACACAGCGATCTCAGCGAGGAGGAGACACATGGCGAAGACCATCAACGTCGGATTGGTCGGCTACAAGTTCATGGGCAAGGCGCATTCCAACGCCTACCGTCAGGTGGCGCGCTTTTACGACGAACTGGAGCTGCAGCCCGTTCTCAGAGCCATCTGCGGGCGCGACGAGGCGGGCGTCAGACACGCCCAGGAGGTCATGGGCTGGGAGAGCTATGAGACCGACTGGCGGCGGCTGATCGCCCGCGACGACATCGACGTGATCGACGTCTCGACGCCCGGCAACCTGCACGCCGAGATCTCCATCGCCGCCGCACAGGCCGGGAAGCACGTCCTCTGCGAGAAGCCGCTCGGCAACAACGCTGCCGAGGCCAAGCAGATGCTGGACGCCGTCCGGGAGGCGGGCGTCAGACACGGGGTCTTTTTCAACTACCGCAAAGCCCCCGCCGTCGCCCTCGCCAAGCAGTTGATCTCCGAGGGCGGCCTGGGCCGTATCTATCACTGGCGCGGGACGTACCTGCAGGACTGGATCGCCGACCCGGATTTCCCCCTGGTCTGGCGGCTCAAAAAGGAAACCGCCGGCAGCGGCGTCCACGGCGACCTGAACGCGCACCTGATCGACCTGGCCCGGTTTCTGGTCGGCGAGATTGTCGAAGTTTCCGGCCTGCTGGAGACGTTCGTGAAACAGCGCCCGGAGCTGGCGGCGACGGACGACAAGTTGGGCGGCACGGCGACCGACACGATGGGCGACGTGACGGTCGATGACGCCTCGCTGTTCCTGGCCCGATTCGACAACGGGGCCGTCGGCTCCTTCGAAGCGACGCGCTTCGCCCTGGGCCGCAAGAACTACAACCGCTTCGAGATCAACGGCTCCAAAGGCAGCGTCGTCTTCAACATGGAGCGCCCGAACGAGTTGGAAGTGTACACCGAAGACACCCGCGACGGCACCCACGGCTTCCGCACCGTGTCCGTGACGACAGGGGCCGACCCGTACAGCGGCCACTTCTGGCCCGCCGCCCACAACATCGGCTACGAGCACACGTTCATCAACCTGCTCGCCGATGCGTTCGGGGCCATCGCGCGGGGCGACAACCCCTCCCCCAACTTCTACGATGGCTACGTCAACAACGTCGTCCTTGACGCCGTGGAGAAGTCCGCCGCGTCGAAGAAGTGGGAG
>CAXUCQ010000615.1:0-1840 GCA_964249295.1 uncultured Armatimonadales bacterium
CCGATGGGCCGGTTGAGGATGTTGTTTGCGTTCCGCATTTGGTTGTCGCCACGCCCGGCCCGCCCGGAGGCAAGGCCGTTCCCCTTTCCGTTGACTTCTGATCCTGTTGGAACGCCCTCAGTATAGCCGCCGGGCGTCGGCTTTGTCAACCCCGGCGGCGGGGGGCGTGGGAGATGATGTGAGGGAGGCGGCGTGATGGCGCCGCCGGGTCAGTTCAGTCTCCCAGGACTGAAGTCCTGGGCTGGAGAAAGCAGATTGCCCGCCTTCGGACGATCGACCGCAGGCCTTCAAGCGAGCAGTTTCAACCGTTTGGCACTGCCCCTGTCTTTTTTCTGTTGACAAAGGACTGAATCCGGTGTAGAATGGCGAAGCGTCTTGGCTTGGAAACGCCGGGGCCGTTTTTTCGCCGCTGTTCCACCCAAGCGATTGGGTAAGGCGGCCCACAATCCGACAGGTGTAGTCTGGCCTGTGCTTTCTTTTCTGGAGCGATGTATGCACTTTCAGACTGCCGTGACGAGCAGACCCCTTTTCCGCGCGTCCTGCAAGCCTTCCCGCGCGTCCTGCAAACTTTCCCGCGCCTCGCAGCGCCGCCGCGCGCGCGTCCTTTCCGCCGGTCTTGCGACCCTGTTCGCGCTGGGGCTTGCCGCCGCGCCCGCTGTCCACGCCGGAGAAGCCCGCACGGGCGACGGTGCGCCGACGCTGAGCGTCGGAGCCGACTGGCAGGCCATCGCCGACTTGTTCTCGGCGCTCCCCAAGGGCGGCACCCGTGTCCGGACCGGCGTCACCACTCAGAGTGTCGGTTTTGGGAGCATCGGTGAAGCGTTCCGCGCGGCCTCCACACAGGCGGCGGCCTACGCCGCGAGCGGCAGCCGGACCCTGCTTCCAAACATCAGCCAGGGCGGCGGAGCGCCGACCTTCACCTGGACCGGCGGCGGCACGAACGGCAACTGGAGCAACGGCGCGAACTGGACGGGCGGGAACGCTCCGTCTAATCCGCAGAACAGCCTGCACTTCGCCGGCACGTCAAACCTCAACGCCAACAACGACCTTGGCGGTTACGGGCCGGGAAACCAGATCTTTTTCGACGCCAACGCCGGTCCGTTCACGCTCTCGGGCAACGCCATCAACTTCTACGACTACGGCGGAGTCACGCCCGGCTTCGAGAACAACAGCTCGAATCTCCAGACGGTCACCATTCAGTGTGATGGGGAAAACACGAGTCTGAACCTGGTCGCCAACACCGGCGACTTGACCTTCTCGGGCAACAGCTTTTATCTGGACAATGGCACGGCACTGCAGGCGAGCGCCAATACCGGCAGGACGATCACCATCGGCGACGGAATCAACAACGGCAACCAACTCTCCGGCACGATCACGTTCGGCGGCACGGACGATACGTCTACGGGCGGGGGGACCATCGTCCTTCAGGGCGTCAACAACTACACCGGCGAGACCGACATCAACTCCGGGACGGTCCGCGTTGACGTCAACGAGACCAAAAGTACGTATTTTGTCGGCAACGGAGGCACCACCGGCACGGCGGCGAGCCTGCTGCTCGGCGGCGGCACGAGCGGGCAGTCGGGCGGCGTGACGTTCAGCCCGAACATCACGGTGAATCCTGGGAGCGGCTTTAATCGGACTCTCGGCGGCACGAACACGAGCGGCACGAACACGTTCTCTTCCCCTATCTCGCTTGGAAGCGGCGTCAATCTCACCGCCGCCGGGGGCGGGACTGTCAGCTTCACGGGTGTCATCTCCGGGGCCGGGCAGGCCGTGACGAAGATCGGCGCGGGGACTGTAATCCTGATGTGGTCCAACACCTATTCCGGCGGCACGACGG
>CAXUCQ010000615.1:1850-2108 GCA_964249295.1 uncultured Armatimonadales bacterium
GTCAGTTCGCTCAGCAGCACTGTCAGCCAGGCCGGAGTGACCGGCGGGACGAACACGGCTCAGGTCAACATCGCCGCCGGCGATACGCTGACCGACGCTCAGAGCGGGACGACTGGCTACGCCGGCTCCGTCTCCGGGGCGGGGACGATAGATGTCAACGGTCAGGGGACGGGGAGCGGCAGCGCCCTGGTCAACTACACCGGCAGCGACAGCGCGGCGCAGACGAACGTCGGCGCGAACGCGACGCTGACGTTGGAC
>CAXUCQ010000616.1:0-2107 GCA_964249295.1 uncultured Armatimonadales bacterium
CGGACCTGGCCCACGGACCCGGCCCCGGCCCCCGAGCAGGGAAAGCCCTGCCCCTATACCGACGACGTGATCGACCCCTGGGCGGACTGACCCGGCCAGAGCCCGACACCGACCGACAAAAAAAGGCGGGGACGCATTCGCAGTGCGCCCCCGCCTACACGATGAAAGGCTGATTTCACCGATGGGAAACACTGTACCACAAATCAAAGACCTCCGAGTCGCCCCCTACGGCGCCGAGGTCTTCACCGACTTCGAGCGCGGCAAGCAGTTCGTCAGCCTGTCCTACCGCCACAAGGCCGCCGGCCCCCGCGACGCGCAGTGGGCGCTCGTGCTGGCGATCCTCGACGACCTCACCCGCGCCCGGATCATCGTCGAGCGCGACGGCCTGGAGATCAAGCTCTCGCCCGAGATCCGCGAGCTGGGCACGGTGCAGACGCCGGACACCCCCTACCGCGTCCACGTCAAGGTGCCGGTGCGCCCGCAGGCGGGGGGGCAGGCCGACCTGGACGCCTTCGCCGCCGGCATCCGCGCGCATTTCGCGGAAAAACATCAATCCGAGAAACAGGGTGCCGAGAAGGCTCCAGCCGCCAAGAAAGGAAGGACACAATGAGCAGGACTTCGCAGCAATCGCAACAGGCCGGCCCGGTGGGGCGCATCGAGACGGCGCTCTTTGAGGCGAAAAAGGCCGGCAACTTCACGTTCAGCGGCAGGACTCTGGACGGGAAAAACTTCTGGCTCTTCGACTACGCGGAAACCGGCGACCTGTGCGGCGACCGCTGCCGGGGGGCCGTGCTCTATGAGTTCACCCACCCCGGCTATGTGGGCGTCCTGGCCTGCAACCAGTTCGGGCCACTCCTGTTCCGGGAGCGTGAGGCGTACTTCCGCGCGCTCAGCGAGGCGCGCGGCGGGGCGTTGGCCGTCATCGACCTGGGCGAGTGCCGTGTGACGCCCGGCGCGCGGGACGCGGCGGCGGAGTTGGGCGTCGATCTGCCCCGGCTGCTGGCCCGGCACGCGGGCGGCGACTGGGGCGACGTGGACGCCCACGACTGGGCCGCCAACGACCAGGCCGTGAAAGACGGCGGGCGGGTCATCTCCGCCTACCGCTTCAGCGAGACGATCAAGCTCTGGGTCATCACGGAGGCGGACCGGGGTTCGACCCTGGTGCTTCTGCCCGACGAGTACTGACGCAGATTTTAAGTCATCCGGGGGCCGCGCATCCGGCAAACACGCGGGGAAGGACGGAAGCCATGCTGAGAACGGAGCTGATCGAGGCGCTGGACGACTTCGGCGACCACCTCAATGTCATGGTCGTGCAGAACGGGCGGCGCGACAGGTTCTTCGAGATCCAGGCCTTGACCCTGACCGACGACCCCAAGACGGGCGAGTCGGTCATCCAGATCGAGATCAACGAGACGCCCGACTACTCGCGCGGGTAGGGGTGGCGGGGGCGTATCCACCCCGGATACGCCCCTTTCCACAGAGAAGGAAACTGAGACAATGAGCGGACAGGTCCTACAACTGCTGGACGGGTGGGACGCGCTGCCCCCCGTCCCGCGCCGCCCCTGCGAGTGCGGACGGGCCTACGTCGTCAACCCGGCGCCCGGCCAGCCGTGCCACGAATGCCTGAGCGACGTTGATCGCCCATCCTGCCCCGAATGCGGCGACCGGGGCTGGGTCTGGAAGCCCAACGCCGTGCGCCACGCCGACGAGTGGGCGGGGCGGACGGCCTGCCCGGTGTGTTCGCCCGACTCCGGCCCGGCCTACGACTGAGTCGTCGGGTTGGATGAAAAGTGGCTATGCCGCGCGGCATATACGACTAAACGACAAAAAGCCCCGGCCCCCTCAGATGAGGGGGCCGGGGGCTGATTTATTTTTTTTGTCATGCGGTTAAAATACGCCGAAAGCCCTTGACATAGTTTCTTCGTCATGCTATAATAAATCATCAAACGCGGAGGGGATGACCGACATGACGACGCTGAACACTGGACTGACGAACCACACTGAGATGACGAACGAGGAGGCCGCCTTCAACCTGTACGCCGAGGAGTTCGGCGAGAAAGCCGCCAGGCGCAACGCGGGCCGGGTCGCCAAATTGGCGGGACTGGTC
>CAXUCQ010000617.1:0-2105 GCA_964249295.1 uncultured Armatimonadales bacterium
TGCGTCTGCTGCTTTGCAGGCAGCGCTGCCCCATCTGCTGCTTCCTTCTGCTGTTTTCTTGACATTTGCTGCCAAATACAGTATAATATTAGCACCAGTTTCGCATCGTGCGAAGCGTATTTGTCCCGTGATTTTTGTAAAGGATCAGCGATGCCCGACGAAGAAATCCCCACACCTGATTTGCCCGATGACCTGACCCCGGACACTGCGCCGGACGCGCCGCTGGCCGTGACCCAAACGATTGGCCGCGACGTGTTCAGCGTTTCCATTGAAGACGAAATGCGTCAGTCTTATTTAGACTACGCGATGTCCACCATCATCGCCCGCGCCCTGCCGGACGTGCGCGACGGCCTCAAGCCCGTCCAGCGCCGCATCCTGATGGCGATGAGCGACCTGAACCTGACCCCCGGCGCCCAGCACCGCAAGTCCGCCAAGATCGCCGGCGACACGTCCGGCAACTACCACCCCCACGGCGAGGCCGTCGTCTACCCCACCATGGTCCGCATGGCCCAGGACTTCTCCCTCCGCTACCCGCTCGTGGATGGGCAAGGCAACTTCGGCAGCATCGACGGCGATCCGCCTGCAGCAATGCGCTATTGTGTGACAGCTAACACTTTAGTTGTCAGCAACAACGGACTTGTTCCGATGGGGAGTGTCTCTGACGGCGGCGAAGACATCGCCCTGCGCGTCCTCTCGCACGGCGGCGTGGAGAACACGGCCAGCAAATGGTTCGACTCCGGGGAACACCCGACCTATCGGGTGAAGACGCGACACGGCTACGAAGTCACCGGCACGTCCAACCACCCCCTGCTCGTCTGCCGGCCCGACGCGCAGCAGCGACCGTCGTTCGCCTGGAAGACCATCGCCGAGTTGGAAACGGGTGACACGCTCGTTCTGGACCGCAGCGAACAGTTGCGGCCCGCGCAGATGGTCGATGTGCAGGCACGGTATCCCGAACTCAGCGAAGGTTCGCGGACGCAGCGGCACACACTGCCGACGGCGTTGGACACAGACCTGGCGTTCCTGCTCGGCGCACTGACCGCCGAGGGGACCGTTTGTCCCGACAAGATCGAGTTCACCAACACGCCCGGCGACTATGCCGACGCCTTTCAAGCCGCCTGGGCGCGCGCCTTCCCGACCTGCCGCCTGCACACGTTCCTGCGCGAACCCGTCGGCTACGGCAAGAAACAGTTCTGGCAGATGCAGGTCGTCAGTCAGCAAGTGGTCGCATTCCTGAGGAATCTGGGACTCAACGGCAAGTCCGGCACGCGGCAGATACCCGACGCCGTCCTGCGCTCGCCCCAGACCGTCGCCGCCGCCTTCCTGCGCGGGATGTTCGAGGGTGACGGCGCGGTCGAGCGGTCCGGCCGGAGCCTGCTGCGCGTCAGCCTCTGCTCCAACAGCGACACACTGCTCCGGCAGACACAGACGCTGCTCCTGCGCTTCGGCATCGTCTGCTCACGCTTCACCGACGCTCAGCGCGGCACCCATCGGCTCTGCATCGTCGGCAGCGACAACCTGCACCGCTTCGCCGCCAAGATCGGCTTCCAGTCGGCGGCCAAGCGCGAGGCGCTGTTCGAGGTCTTGCAGGCGCACTCCGGCCATGTTCTGTCCCAGAAAGACTACATCCCATTCCTGGCCGCCTACGTCCGCCGGCGGGCAGTCAAGCACCGCGAGTGGCTGACCAAAAACAACTTCGACCGACCCGCGCGGCTGGCCGACGCCATGCCGCGCCTGACCACGGCCCTCCGCGACGCCGCCGATCTGCAGATGATCGCGTTTTTTGCGAAAACGAACTACCTGTACGACCCCGTCGCCGCCGTCGAAGACGCGGGCGTCCAGAACGTCTACTCCATCCGCGTGGACAGCGACTGCCATTCGTTCGTCGCCAACGGGTTCCTCAACCACAACACCGAGGCGCGCATGTCGCCGTTCGCGACCGAGATGCTGCAGGACCTGGACCGCGACACCGTCGATTGGACGGACAACTACGACCAGACGCGGCAGGAGCCGACCGTGCTGCCGGGCAAGTTCCCCAACCTGCTCTGCAACGGCGGCACGGGCATCGCCGTCGGCATGGCGACCAACATCCCGCCCCACAACCT
>CAXUCQ010000618.1:0-2088 GCA_964249295.1 uncultured Armatimonadales bacterium
GCCTGCTCCTATCTGCTGCGTCTGCTGGGGGCGAGGCACGACAGCCTTCACCCTGACAGCCGAGACGCCGCCCTGAGTGTCCTGTGCTGCTTCTCCGGCACGCTGCTGATCTGGATCGGGTGGATGGAGCACTGGCATCTGCGCCGGATGCGCGCGGCGGGCGGGGAGGCCGATGAACCGGCCCTGCCCGCCGGCGGCCTGCCAAGCTTGAACGCGCAGGCGCAGCGGGTCCTGCGGCGCGCACAGGAGGAGGCCCGGCAGCGGCGTCAGCGCTGCGTGGACACGGACCACCTGCTCCTGGGGCTGCTCCAGGAGCCGTCCAGCGCCGGCGCGGGCATTCTCGGGCGGCTGGACGTCCGCGCGGAAGACATCCGGCTGGCCCTGGGGCCGTCGCGGGACACTCCACGACCTGCGTCCGGTCCGCCGCCGACGGCCCCCTACGGCACGGCGGAGCTGCTGCCGCTGACGGACCGCGCCGTCCAGGCCCTTTCGCTGGCGGCCCAGGAGGCGCACCGCTTTGACAAGGCCGCCATCGGCACCGACCACCTGCTGCTCGGCCTGGTGCTGATGGGGACGGGCGCCGCCGCCGCCACCCTGTTCCGGGAAGGGGCGACGGTGGACGGCATCCGCGACGAGATCTTGAAGGCGCGCGCGGCGTAGTTTTCTAGGCAGAGGGGGGGGCGTGACACGTCACGCCCCCATGCAAGAGGTTTGTTGTTTCCGGTCCTGGGAAGACTCAAACACATTGCCATCTTTCTTCCACCGCCTGCCTTTGTTTTTCCGCTACGTCACGTACAACCTGCGCGGCGGGTTTCTGGTGCGCCCGCTGATCATCGCTCTGGTCCTGGGAGCGGTCGGGGCCGGCCTGTCGGCGGCGGAGGGGGCGCTGCCGGCGCTCAGCGCGTGGGTCCCCGGATTCCTGTTCCCCTCGCGCCACGACCCGCAGATCGCGCAGGTCATCCTGGGCTGCATCGCCGCGTCCATGATGACCGTCGTGTCGATCGTCTTCGCCATCCTGCTGATGACGCTGACATTGGCGTCGATGCAGTTCTCGCCGCGCATCATCGTTTCCTTCTCCCAGGACCGGGTGACGCAGGAGACGCTGGGCATCTTCCTGGGGACCTTCACCTACTGCCTGGCCGCCCTGCCCGCCGCCCACGCCCAGCCGCGCCCGTTCGAGCCGGTCGTCACGACTCTGGGCGCGATGCTGCTGGCCCTGGCCTGCGTCGGCTGGCTGCTGTTCTTCATCCACCACATCTCGCACGCCATCAGCGTCAACCACATCGTGGACCGGATCGCGCAGGAGACGGAAGCGGTCATCGACGAGACCATGCCCCGGCCTCTGCGGGACAACCGCCTGCCCGACCCCGAGGAGCCTGAGCCGAGCGGGCGGGAGGCGCCGGTCCTCAGCCGCGTCTCGGGGTACGTGCGCTTCATCGACAGCCGCCGCCTCATGGCGCTGGCAAAATCCTACGGCATTACGGTCCTGGTCCTGCGGCGGGTCGGCCACTTCGTCCCGGCGGGCGTGCCCCTGCTCCTGGCGTCCAAAGGCGACAAGCTCACGCCCTCCCGGAGGGCCGAGCTGCTGGGCGCCTTCGACCGGGGGCCGACCCGGACACTGCAGCAGGACATCGAATTCGGCATCCTGCAGATCGTGGACATCGCGCTCAAGGCGATCTCCCCGGCGGTCAACGACCCCAGCACCGGCGTCAACTGCGTGGACCAGCTCAGCCGCATCCTGATCCGCTATGCCTCGCGGGAGCCGCCCGAGTCCCTGCTGTACGATCCGCCGGGCGTCGTGCGCGTCAGCATCCCGTGGCTGGGGTTCGAGCGGCTGGTGGATTCGGCGTTCGAGCAGATCCGGCTTTACGGGCGTTCCGACGTCGCGGTGAGTCTGCGGATGCTGCGCGCCCTGAGCGACATTGCGGCGACTGTTTCGGACCCGGAGTTCCATCGGATACTGGCGGAGCGGGGGCGGCGCATCGTGGCAGGTTGCGTCCAGGCCCTGGGACCCGACGAGACAGGCGAGATGCAGACCCGCCTGACGGCTCTGGAACAGGCCACGCCCATCCCGGAGGAATAGAGGAA
>CAXUCQ010000619.1:0-2075 GCA_964249295.1 uncultured Armatimonadales bacterium
GCTGGCTGCGCTTCCGCGGGGGCAAGGGGGTCGCCACCGTCCGGGGCGCGCTGCTGGCGCTGGACTGGCGCATGGGGCTGGCCTGCTGCGCGGTCTGGCTCGCCGTGTTCGCCGCCACCCGCATCAGCTCGGCCTCTGCACTCGCCGCCCTCGCCGCCGCCCCGCTGCTGGCCGCGCTCTGCCTGGGCGCCGCCGGGGCCAGACCCGTCGTCCCCGTGTCGCACCCGGCGCCGGACCGCCGGATCAAATTCGACGAGAAGAAGTTCATCCCGATCAGCGAGATCAAGCCGGGGATGCGCGGCTATGCGCTGACGGTCTTCAAAGGCACCAAGATCTCCAAGTTCCACGTCGAGATCCTGGGCATCATGGCGAAGGCCAACGAGGGCAAGGACTACATCCTGTTCCGGGCCATCGACGGCCCGCCCGTCACGCAGCAGCTCAACATCGCGCACGGCATGAGCGGCAGCCCGATCTACATCAACGGACGCCTGGCGGGCGCGATCTCGCTCGGGGACGAGTTCGCCCGCTACCCCATCGGGCTGGCGACGCCCATAGAAGATATGCTGGAGGCGTGGAGTCCCGATCTGCCGTCCAAAGTCAGTTCTATCGGCGCGGTCGCGGACACGAGCGCCGGTAGCGGCGGCAGCGCGCCGATGGGCGCGGGCGTCTCGGGGCGAAGTATGAGCTTCCAGCAGATCGACCTCCCCGTCAGCGTCAGCGGCGTTTCTCGGGAGTCGCTGGCCCGGATGCAGACGGCGCTGGCGCCGTTCCACTTCCAACTGATGGCGGGAGGCGGGGGCGGGGCCGACCCGCAGAATCCGCTCGCCAGGGGCGCGACACTGGTCCCCGGCTCGGCGGTCGGCGTGTCGCTGGTGCAGGGCGACATGGACCTGACGGCGACCGGGACCGTCACCTACCGCGACGGCAACCGGCTGCTGCTGTTCGGACACCCGTTCACGAACTTCGGCCCCATCGACGCCGCGCTGACGACGGCGTATGTCGTCGACATCTTCCCGTCGTACCAGTCGTCCGTCAAATACGGCTCGCCCATCAAGACCGTCGGGCGCATCTTCCAGGACCGCCCGTTCTCGGTCGGCGGCCTGATCGGCTCGATGCCGCAGATGATCCCGCTGACCGTCAGCATCAACGACGAGTCGATCAAGCGGCAGAAGTCGTTCCACATGCAGGTGATCAACCACCCCCTGCTGACGGGGCAGCTCGTGACGCAGCTCGCCGACGCCGCGATCGCGCAGGTCCACGGCCAGCCGGGCGACTCGGTCGCGACCGTGACGATGGACGCCGACATCGAGCAGGTGGGCCATGTCAGGCGGACCAACTCGTTTTATGACGCGATCAGCATCGACCAGAGCGCGGTCGGCGATCTGGACAGCCTGATGCGCCTGATCTCGTCCAACCCCTTCTACCCGCTGCAGCTGCGCAGCCTGAAGATGGGCGTGACGATCCAGAACCGGCACGACACCGCCGAGGTCGATCACATCTTTCTGAAGCAGGGCCGGTACGCGCCGGGCGACACGATCAGCCTCGGCGTCGTGCTCAAGCCCTACAAGCGGGAACCCGTCACGCGCTTTATCGACATCAAAGTGCCGGCGAGCACGCCGAACGGCGTCCTGACGCTGAACCTGAAGGGCGGCGGCAGCGACAGCGGCGGCGGCATCTCGCTGGGCGGCGGGCTGATCCTGCTGCGCCCCCAGGACCCGCTCCCCCCGGCGGGCAACATCGGCCAACTGGTCAAGCAGTTCGTCGACCGGCCCCAGAACAACCAGATGATCGCGCGCCTGATTCTGCCGACGACGGCGATCAACATCGACGGCGAGAAGTTCACCACCCTGCCCCCGACGCTGGCGGGCGCGATGCAGGCCACGCGGACCTCCGGGCTGCGCACGGAGCGGGACGAGGTCAAAGAGGTCCAGGCGACGCCGTACATCGTTTCCGGCAGCCAGTCGCTGACGGTCACGATTCAGCGCAAGTCGGTCAGCGACCCGGCGGCCGCTGCAGGTGCGGGCGCGAGCGCCGTCCCGACCAGCGCCGCGGCCTGGCTCATGGCCTGCCCGAGG
>CAXUCQ010000620.1:0-536 GCA_964249295.1 uncultured Armatimonadales bacterium
CGCTGCAGCGTCGGGGGGACGCGCAGGCCGCTGTAGGCGAACGTCGTGTAGGACAGGCCGAAGCCGAACGGGTACAGGGGCGCGATGCCGGCCTTGTCGAAGTGGCGGTAGCCGACGTAGATGCCTTCCGTGTAGCTGATGACGCCGTTCGCGCCGGGGTACGTCCCCCAGTCCGAGTAGTCCTGGCGTCGGCTGGCGATGGTCAGGGGCAGCTTGCCGGACGGGTCGATGTCCCCGAACAGGATGCCGGCGACGGCGCTGCCCGTTTCCTGGCCCGCGTACCAGGCTTCGACGAGGCCGCCGACCTGGGACAGCCACCGGCCCATGAGCAGCGGCGTGCCTTGGTTCAGGACCACGACCGTGTGCGCGTTGGCGGCGGCGACGGCCTGGATGAGCCTGTCCTGGTCGCCGGGCAGCAGCAGATCGGGCGTGTCGAGTTCTTCGCCCTCGAAGTTGTTGTCCGTGCCGACCACCACGACGGCGACGTCGGCTTTGGCGGCGAGCGCCGCGGCGTCACCGATCGCCGACGCACTTCC
>CAXUCQ010000620.1:546-2075 GCA_964249295.1 uncultured Armatimonadales bacterium
GCGAAGGACACGGCGATGCCCGGCCCGGCGGCCTTTTTGATGCCGTCCAGGACGCTGATTTTATAGAACGGCGGCACGTCGGCGCTCCACCGCCCGCCTAGCTGGGTGTCCGCCGCGCTCGGCCCGATCACGGCGAGGGACTTGACTCGGCTGCGGTCCAGCGGCAGCAGCCCGTGGACGTTTCGGAGGAGCGTGACGCCCTCCTGGGCGGCCTGCAGGGCGACGGCCCGGTGGGTCGGCGTGTCTTCGGTGGCGGGCGGGGCGGGCGGCGGCCCGTCGAGCATCCCGGCGCGCAGCATCAGGCGCAGGACGCGCCGGACTTTGTCGTCGATCTGGGCCTGCGTGACGGTCTTCTTCTGCAGGGCGTCGGCCAGGGCCGCCGGGCTGAACCGCGCGGGTTCCGGCATCTCGATGTCCGTGCCGCCGTTGAGCGCGGCGGCGGTGTCGTGGATTCCCCCCCAGTCGCCGATCACCAGGCCGTCCCAGCCCCACCCGTCTTTGACGAGGCCCTGCAGCAGCGGCGCGTTCTGCGTCATGAACGTCCCGTTGACCTGGTTCAGCGAACTCATCAGCGACCACGCATGTGCGCGCTTGACCGCCGCCTCGAACGGGGGCAGGTAGATCTCGTGCAGGGCGCGCTCGTCTACCTGGATGTTGCCGTCGTGACGGTGTACTTCTTGGTCGTTGCAGAGGTAGTGCTTGGGGCAGGCCGCGATGCGCTCGCCCTGCATCCCCTGGATGTAGGAGACGGCCATCTGGGACGTCAGGAACGGGTCCTCGCTGAAGTTCTCGAAGTCGCGCCCGCCCTGCGGCGTCCGCTGGATGTTGATGCAGGGGCCGTAGACGATCTGCCGGTTTTTGGCCCGCGCCTCCTGCCCGATGACGGCGCCGACGCGGCGTATCAGCGCCGGGTCCCACGTCGAGGCCATGGTGACGCCCATCGGGAAGACGGTGGATGGGCCGTCGCGGAGTCCTTCCGGCGCGTCCGACGTGCGGAGCGACGGCACGCCCAGACGGGGGAACGCGGGCAGGTCGAGTTTCAGCGGGTCGGAGTGGCTGTCGAGCGCGAACAGGCTGAGCTTCTCGGCCTGTGTCAGCCGCTTCAGCAGATCGCCGACGCGCGCTTCGGAGGGCGCGGATCGGTCGGCGTACAGGGGCGGACGCGGGGGCGGGGCGTTGCCCGTATCCGCTGCGCGGACGCCGCCGCCGAGCAGCATCAAGAGGAGCACGGAGAAGACCGGAGTGCGTTTTACCAATGGAAGGAGTCTCACAGAATGGTTATGGGCGAGAGTCTACGGTTGCAATCTTATGATACCACATGGAAAACGCTCGAGTTGCTGTTGCGGGGCAAAGGACGCGCACAAAAAAGGCGCGACTGAGAAAAATTCTCAGTCGCGCCTTTTTTGCCGCTCTTAGTAGCGGTTGCCGCCGCCACCGCCGTAGCCGCCGCCGCTGCGGCCACCGCCGCTTCCGCCGCCGTAGCCGCCGCCGCCGCTGCGGCCACCGCCGCTTCCGCCGCCGTAGCCGCC
>CAXUCQ010000621.1:0-2062 GCA_964249295.1 uncultured Armatimonadales bacterium
CTGTCATCCTGCCCCTTCCTCCCCCACCCGGCGGGGGACAACGATATACCCGCCCGTCATGTCGCCGATCACTTCGGCGCCGTCCGGCCCGTGCCACCAGTACCACAAAACGATGTAGGCACACGTCAGCGCGTCCAGCCCGTCTTCGAGCTGTTTGAGCGCCTGCCCTTTCCTGCCGCTCACGTCCGGCGGCGGCCAGTCCTCCGGCAGCGCCAACGCCGGTGTCCCCTGGGCCAAACTCCGCAGCAGACGCGCGTATTCGTTCATCGCCGCCCAGCGCGAGGGATAATCACGCCCCGGCTTGGCCTTGTATTTGAGCGTGCGCGCGAGCCGGAACAGGACGACATGGGCCTGCGCCAGATACGGGTCATGGGCGATGCCGCGCTGGGCGAGATGCGCGACCAGGTCTTCGCCACGCACGTACCCCCGTAACAACTGCCGGTTGGCCGGGTGCGCGCCCGCCTGGAACTTCGCGAAGCGCCGTCCGATCTCCGCCTCCGCGAACCGCTTCCCGGTCTCGTTCGGCACCAGCAGCGGCGCGTCGATACCGACCATCAGGCCGTGTCCGGGCTTGTCCCACCGGTCGAGCCATTGCAGGATCGCGGCATCGTCACCGAGAGCCTCTTGGATGTCTACAACGGCGGCAGGGCCGTTGCCGCTCCATCTGATGACCACGCCGCCCGTGGTGTTCTTCTGCCCCCAGGCCAGGTCTAAGCCGATGAACAGCATACACGCCCCGCTCTACATAGGCAGATCGACCCAACTCTTGCTGTCGTGCAGAGCGCGATAGGTCTCGATCGCCATTGTCAATTCCTGGTATGTTTCTGTATCGCGCACCCGGTCCAGGTAGAGGTTCCGCTGAGCAACGGCTTCCAGTCGGAAGCACCAGTAGAGGCTCATCAGTGGATTGATAAACAACGGGCTGCCTTCGGTTCGGAAGGTCGCGTGATGGTCGCCAAAATCTCCCTCAAGCGCGGACAGGATGGAGGATGATAGGATGCTGGGTTGGTTGAACATGATGCGATGAACGAACTCGGTCGCTTGTCGGTAGAAGGCGACTTCCGGCGCATCGCGCGTGAGACTCCAAGCACGCAAGAACCCGTCCTGGCGGATGATGCCTGACGCCGCCTCCAGGAACTGCGCATGACAGACCCCGTGAAATGTATCAACACCGAAGCCGATGCAGACGAGCAGTTTCCTGACGCCCGCCAGTTGTTCGACCGCAGCAATGCTGGCAACGTCTTCCTGCGGCGTCCCCAGACCCGCTTCGTCGCCCCGCATCAGACTGTCGGTGCCGCCGTCGACCAGAACGACGGCGTCCGGGTGCAGGTAATCGGTCAGGAAGCGGTACGCTTCAGCGGTCGGCTTCACACCCGTCCGGTCAATGCAGTAGAGAGGGACATTCTCCCCCCCGTGACGCAAACCAGCGTGCCAGGTGCAGTTCGGGGAAGTAGCGCACCTTGCCTTCCGTCCGGGCTGTGGCCTCAACAACCGACGGACCGAGCCGGCGACCAGTGGAAGCATAGATGGTCGAGAAAGACAGGTTCGCCAGATGCACCTGCTTTCCGGCTTGCCGCAAGCCGAAGTACAGGGGCAATGCCGCGAACACGTCATAACCGCCGCCCGCGCCAGCGAGGGGGATCGTGTCGGTTTCGGCGACTTCGCCGAAGAACGGAAGTCTCAAAAAGTCCATGTGCATCTATTCCCCGGTTAAGGCTGTTATCCCTGCTGCTCTCGCAGAGTCGTTCAGTTGTCGGAGCAGGCGCACGCCGTGCGCCTCGACGCGGGGACGGCCTCTTCGTAGGGGCGCAAGGCTTGCGCCCCCCTTCTCGACCGGGCCGGAGAACCAAATGCCCCCGGCTGTTCTCGTGTCTGAAGCGCATCGCGATGCGCCCCGCATTGCTTCTGCCCCCAGGGTTGCAATCAGACACGCTCATCAGGTATACTTTTCCGTTGGAATTGCATCAATCCACACCCGCCCGGACGAAGGCGCGCGTGCCATCGACTCGTTTTTTGCGAAAACGAACTCCGGTCGCGCCGGCGGATGAACGGCGGGGAGGCC
>CAXUCQ010000622.1:0-2059 GCA_964249295.1 uncultured Armatimonadales bacterium
ATGCAGGGCGTCCGCCAGGCCATGGCCGACGGGGGCATCTTCATCCGCCCCGCGCCTCGCTCGTCCGGCACAAGCGCCGTGTACGGCCTCGCCGGCAAAAGGGGCGAACTGGCCGGACACCTTTGACCCCGTTCCGCCGTATCATCAAGGCATGACACGCAGAAAGACACAAGCGGCTTGGCTCATCGGCGCGGCGGCGCTGTCCGCCCTCGCCTTCACGCTGTCGCCGGGCGCAGCGGTCTGCGATCCCGACTCCGGCCTTCAGGGGACCGTCCGCGACGAGTCCGGTCGGCCCGTCGATGCCGAGATTGTTCTGTCGCCCGCCGACACCCCGCCCCACGAGGACGCATGGATGGGCGATTGGGTCGGCGGCGCCGGGCCGGACGGCCGGTTCTTTTTCAGTTTCAGCGAGACAGGACGCCGCTGCCGCCTCCGGTTCGTCGGCGGGTTCAAGGCCACAAGCGTCGTTGTCACGTCCTCCCCGGATGCCCTCAAGACGATCACTGTCCGCGTCCGCAGCCATACCCCGTGGATCGACGCTCAGGCCGATAACGTCCGCGAGGCCGCGCTGCGCTACCTGTTCACCCACGATCTGCGGGAGGCCCGTCGCTGGGCCGACACCTGCTACGTGTCGCTGAAGTACGACGCTCCCCGTGGACAACACCCAGGGATTCTCTGGTCGGGGCGGGGAGACCTTGAACTCGACACCCTGCGCCTCATCCGGGACACGCCGGACGCCGACCCTTCGGAGGACTTCCTGCGGCGTCTCCGCTGCTCCCCACTGCCCTGCCGCCCCGCGTCACAGATGCCCCTGGACGGGCGCTGGCGCGGCAACGGCACCGGGCCGCGCTGGCTGGTCTGCCGCCTGTCCCCGCCGCGCTGGCAGAGCGACTCCGAAGCGGAGATCGACGCCACGTATGCGGCGCCGGGATTGCCGTCCGGCCCGGACTACCTGCTCCGCTGTACCTACGTGGCGGGCCGCTGGCGCGTCGCCCCAGTCCAGTTTTATTCCATCTGACGGAGAATGTGTATGCCCACGCCGCGTTTTTCGTGTCTCACGGCTCTGTTTCCAGCGGCCTGCCTCTTGCTGACAGCGGCCGCCGATGCGCCTGCCGCGCAGCGGCGTCCCGCGAAAAAGAACGGGGATGTGGCGCGGCTGGCGGGCATCGCCCTGCATCTCAGCCAGGACGCGCAGGCATTGCAGCGGGCAAGCGTTAAGCGCCGCGAGAATCTCGACGGGCGCTCCGACCCGCAGGTCCGGGCGGGCCGCCGCAGCCTGCGCCGGATTCGCCGCAAGGTGTCCTACTTCCGCCGGGTCAAGCGCCGCAGCGAAGGCCGCTGAAGAGTCGCGCGGATGTGGCCTGAGATCTCTCTTCAGCCCCGGAGGGGCTTCGCGCTCCCAAGGGTCCGGCCCTTTTAGGGGCCGGGAAGCATGCGCGATCACCCCGCCTACACCCGGAACGGGGACGCGCCCTGCGGGGTCTGCCATCGGAAGCGCGTCTCCTGGCCCCCCAGACGCCAGTGCTCGGGGCAGGAGGTGGTCATCCAGTCGAGCGGCTCGCCCGGCGGCTGCGTCTGGGCGACGCGGGCGAACGCTTCCCGCAGCGCCGCTTCCTGTTCCGCACCCACGGCGTCCGGCTGCAGGGCGACGAACAGCACCGCGCCGCTGCGGGAGACCAGATCCAGCCACTGCCGGGTCAGCTCCCACGGGACGTCATGCGTGACGGCGGCGATGTCCGGGTCGGTCGCGTAGAAAGCCCCGTCCTGCGCCGAGCGGAAGGCCAGACAGTTGACGCCCATCTTGCGGGTGCGGTCCCAGTTGCGCCCGCTGGTGTCGTCGCCGATCCGCTGCGCCTCGAAAATGCCCGCCGCCAGGTGGCTGAACGTGTTGCAGCCCAGAACCGCCGCGTCGCCGGCGCCCTCGCGGATCGTCCGGTACAGGGCGAGCACGACCTCGGCGGTGGTCCGGCCCGGCCCCTCCGCGAACCCCCACCCGTCGTCGGTCAGCGTCGCCCCCATGCTGTCGCCCCACCGCCCCATCAGGTCGTTGGACGTGAAG
>CAXUCQ010000623.1:0-2056 GCA_964249295.1 uncultured Armatimonadales bacterium
CAAGTATTCCAGGCCCGCGTCCTGCGCCGCACACGCCGCCGCCAGCCCGATCGGGCCCGCCCCCACGATGATCAATTGATAGTTCTCCATGTCCCGCCGATTATACCCACACGAACGCCCTTTGCCATGGGGCCGCAGCACCCACCGTGCTTCGGGAGCCGCTCACGTTTCATTCCGCCCCCAGCCGGATATACTCAGGGAACGACGCGCACCCTTGCCGCAGGAGAAGACGCTTTTGCAACGCACCGCACGACACGCCGTGCTGCCCGCCATCGCCGCCATCACGCTTACCGCCGCCCAAGCCGCGCCGACGTCCGCCGCGCCCATCCGGGTCGTCGTCAACGGGACGCCCGTCGCGTTCGCCGGCACGCCGCCTACCGAGATCAAAGGCGCCGTGCTCGTGCCGCTGCGCGGCGTGTTCCAGGCGCTCGGCGCGGGCGTCCGCTACGACCCCGCCGCCAAGACCGTCCACGCCCAGAAGGGCGCGGCCAGTGTCGTCCTGCCCCTCGGCGCGACCACGGCGACCGTGAACGGCCAGGCCCAGGCGCTCAGCCAGCCCGCGCAGACGCTGGGCGGCACGACCCTGGTCCCTCTGCGCTTTGTCGCGCAGGCGCTGGGCGCGTATGTGCAATGGGACGCGGCGACGGACACCGTCCAGATCAAGACGGTCGACCCGCACCTGGCGTCCCTGCCCACGCCGCGCGGCACCGGCCCCATCACCGGCCAGGCCACCGGCGTCTACGCCGACGCCAGCCCGCCGACCATCACCGTCCGCGTCAACGGCGTCAACACCAGCGTCCCGCTCGGCCCGCAGACCGTCATCCAGCGCGCCGGGCCGGACGGCCCCGCGTCCGCCGTCCCGCTCAGCGCCCTCCGGGCCGGCGACCAGGTGACGGTGCAGCGCGACCCCAGTGGCAGCGCCGTCAGCGTCACGGCGACCTCCGGCGAGGTGCGCGGCACGGTCAAAAGCATCGGACCGAAACTCGCCGACGGCGGTCACACGCTGACGCTCAACGACGGCACGACGCTGCAGCTCGCCCCCGGCGTCCCCGTCCGCATGGCGGGCCGCCGCGTCACCCTGGGCGACGTGATGTCCAACGAGGACGTCGTCGTCCGCACCAGCCCCGACAACAAGCTCGGTCTGGGCCTGGCCGTCGTCACGCCGGACGACCCGGACCCGACCCCACCCGGCGGGCAATCCCAGAACACGGTGCCGACGCAATGACCTATTCCCACGACTCGCGGACCCGTCTGCTCCTCGCCGCGTGCCTGCTGGCCCTCCCCTTCAGGGCGTCGGCGGCGGACGCGCCCCCGGACGGCGTCTCCGTTCAGGACTTCTTCGACAACGCCAAAGGGCCGCTCAAGGCGGGCAGTGTCATGGTCGCCACGCTGCTCGGCACCCGCAACGGCCACGCCGAGTTCGCCATCCCCGGCGTCGCCGAGAAGATCGTCATGAAGGAGACCACGCCCGGCACCTACACCGGCACCTACACCGTCCGCCCCGGCGTGTCCGTGTCGAATGCCGCCGTGGTCGGCAACCTCAGCTTCCCCGGACTGCAGGCGCCGCTGATCACGGCCCCCGACCCGCTCACGATCGACACCGCCGCGCCCCGCGTCACATTCCAGAGTCCCGGCAGGGGGGCCACGGTCGAGACCACGCGCCCGCAGATCTATGCCGTCCTGTCCGACACGGGCGGCGTCGGCGTCGACCCCGCCGCCACCCAGGTCTTCGTGGACGGCATAGACCAAACGGCGCAGTCGGCCATCAGCGGCGACGCGCTCTCGCTCACCCCGCCGCAGCCGCTGAGCGTCGGCCCGCACCAGGTCCGCATCGCCGCCGCCGACCGGGTCGGCAACCGCTCCACCGCGGAATGGGGGTTCTCCGTCGCCCAGGACGGCCTCGTCGGGTCGTTCTCGTGCGACGCCGCCGCCGGCCAGACGCTCGCCGCCGGCCGGACCGTGCGGCTCACCCTGCAGGCGCAGCCCGGCGGCCGGGCCACCGCCAGCCTCGGCGATGTCGCCGCGAACGTCCCGCTGGGCGAAGGCAGGCCCGGAC
>CAXUCQ010000624.1:0-277 GCA_964249295.1 uncultured Armatimonadales bacterium
TTCACCGTCCTGCCGGGCGGGGGCGCTGGGGGGATGGTGGGCGCAGCGGCCGGCCCGCAGCCGCAGGCCGCCAACACCCACACGCCGCAGGATGCCTTCACGCAGGCCATCGCGCGGCGCACACTGACGCCGGGGATCATCCTGCTCGGCCTGGTGTTCGCGTTCGTGTTCGGGGCGTTCCATGCGCTCTCGCCGGGACACGGCAAGACGATGGTGGCGGCCTACCTGGTCGGCTCCCGCGGCACGCCCAGCCACGCCGTCCTGCTGGCCATCATCG
>CAXUCQ010000624.1:287-2055 GCA_964249295.1 uncultured Armatimonadales bacterium
CACGTTCGGCGTCTTCCTGCTCGGCCTGATCACGCTGTTCGCCTCGCGGTACATCGTCCCCGAGAAGCTGTACCCGGTGCTGAGCGTTCTCAGCGGCCTGGCCGTCTTCGGCGTCGGGGTCTGGCTGCTGACGAGCCGCCTGCGCGGACTTGTGGGCGGCCACTCGCACAGTCATTCACACGACCAGGGCCACTCTCACGATCACAGTCACTCACACGCCGAGGGGCATACGCATGGGCATGACCAGGCCCACGACGGGCCGGACGAGGTCCATCTGCACCTGGTCGGCGCGGAAGCGGAACACGAGTACGCCCACGCGCACGGGCCGGCTCACAGCCATGCGCATGACCACTCCCATGACCACTCCCATGACCACTCCCATGACCACAGTCACAGCCATCCGCACGACGGGGGACACACGCACGGACATGGGTTCGGGCAGCACACCCACGACGTTCCCGAGGGGCCGGTGACGCTGAAGATGCTGCTGGCGCTGGGTATCTCCGGCGGCATCGTGCCGTGTCCGTCCGCGCTGGTCGTGCTGCTGTCGGCGATCGCGCTCCACAGGGTCGGGTACGGCCTGGTGCTGATCAGCGCGTTCAGCCTCGGGCTGGCGTCGGTGCTGGTCGGCATCGGCCTGCTGGTGGTCTCCGCCCGCAGGTTCGCGGACCGCATCCCGGCGAGCGGCCCGATCCTGCAGCGCCTGCCGATCGTCAGCGCCGCCGCGATCACGCTGATCGGCGTCATGCTGGTCGTCCGCGCCGTCACGCTGGGCGTTTAGCGCTGCCAGGAGGGTCCACTCAAAAAAAGGCCCCGCCGCTCTGTGAGCGGCGGGGCCTTTGTGGTCGGTCGTCTAGGCGACGGCGGTTTCGGCAGATTCGGTGGTTCCGAACTCGCCCTCGATGCCGAGCGGGGCGCCTTTGCGGAAGACGATCTTGGCGTCGTCTTCCGGGTTCACGTCCACCAGGACGGTGTCGTTGGCGACGAACCGGCCCAGCAGGACTTCTTCGGCGAGCGGGTCTTCGACCAGGCGCTGCACGGCGCGGCGCAGCGGGCGGGCGCCGTACTGCGGGTCGAAGCCTTCCTTGGCGAGCAGCTCCTTGGCCGCGTCGGTGACGGTGAAGTCCATGCCCTTCTGCGCGACCTGCTTGCCGACGCGCTCGACCATGAGTTCCACGACCTGCTTGATCTCGTCGTGGGTCAGGGCCTGGAAGATGATGGTCTCGTCCACGCGGTTGAGGAACTCGGGCCGGAAGGCGCGCTTGAGCTCGTCGGTGATGCGGCCCTTGATGCTCTCCATCTGGCGGGCGCGGGCGGCCTCGTCTTCCTGCTTGCGCTCGACCGGGTTGCCGCCCCGGAAGCCCATCTCGCGCTCTCCCTGGATGGCGCGCGCTCCCAGATTGCTGGTCATAATAAGAATGACGTTCTTGAAGTCAATCACGCGGCCATGCGAGTCGGTCAGCCTTCCGTCTTCCATGATCTGCAGCAGGATGTTGTAGACCTCGGGGTGGGCCTTCTCGATCTCGTCTAAGAGAACGACCGAGTACGGGTTGCGGCGCACGGCCTCGGACAACTGGCCGCCCTCGTCGTAGCCGACGTAGCCGGGAGGGGCGCCGACCAGGCGGCTGACGGCGAACGACTCCATGTACTCGGACATGTCGATGCGGATGAGATTCTCTTCCTTCTCGAACAGGTACGCGGCCAGGGCGCGGGCCAGTTCGGTCTTGCCGACGCCCGTGGGGCCGAGGAAGATGAACGAGCCGATGGG
>CAXUCQ010000625.1:0-2055 GCA_964249295.1 uncultured Armatimonadales bacterium
GGCCGAGCGTTCGGGGCGGGCCGAGCGTTCGGGGCGGGCCGAGCGTTCGGGGCGGGCAGAGCGTTCGGGGCGGGCCGCCCACGCGCCGGAACCCCCGGCGAACATTCTGTTCCCGGTGTACGCCGCTTCTTCCGGGAATGGGGTATGATATTCCCAGTCCTGACCGACGGCGCTTCCAAGACCGGAGACACACCCGCCGTCTGGTTCTTTGTCAGACCTCGCATCAGCAAATCAATGCGCTGCGCGCCCCAAAGGACGCGCGCCTGACGACTTGGGCCGGGGGCCGTCCCCGACCAGGCGGCGGCGGGAGTATCACCCGCCGCTGATCCGACAACGCCTGCAAGACGCAGGCTTGGGAAAGGGAGACACAATGAAGATTCTCGGACTCGTGGCCGCCGTCGCCGCTCTGGCGCTCGCCGCCACCCCCGGAGCGATGGCTTACACCCATCACTACCACCACATGATGATGCACCACCACATGATGCACCACATGATGATGCGCCATCACATGATGATGCACCACGGCATGATGATGCACCACTAAGCGCCCCGCGCACTTCTCCGCGCTCTGCTCCCGCCGCGAGCGGCTTCGGCCGCCACGGCGGGGGCGGAACACGCCCACGCACCCGTCCGCCGCTCAATGCCCCGTCCGCGGCGGCGTGTTCCCCCTGCTAAAGACTGCCTCCCATGGACCGATTCACCCTGCAAGCCACGGACCCGCTGGAGATCGAGTGCGGGCCGCCGCTCGCGGGGATGTATCAACTCAGTCCCTGGGTCTGGCGCGACGGGGCCGGGTACGGACTGCTGCTGCGGGCCGTGCCGCGCCGCGACGACAGGCCCGCGCTGAAGATCTCCCGCATCTACGCCGGTCGCTCGGCCGACGGCCTGCGCTTCACGATGGGCGACCGGCCCGTCATCGCCCCCGGCCCCGAGGCCTACGACGCGGACGGCTGCGAGGACCCCACGCTGGCCGTCGTGGACGGCGCCTGCTACGTCTATTACAGCGGCTGGAACGAGGCCCAAAAGACGGGACAACTGCTGCTGGCCGCCGGCCCGGACTGCGAACACCTGGAAAAGCGCGGCGCGCGGTTGTCGCCGTCGCCGGGCCTCGCCAACCCCAAGGAAGCAACGGTCGTCCCGCTCATGGACGGCACCTGGCGCCTGCTGTTCGAGTACGCCGCCGAGGGCATGTCGAAAATCGGCGTGGCGTCCGCCCCCGCCGTCGATGGCCCCTGGACGGTGGGCGAGCCGCTGATGGCGGCGCGGCCCGGCCAATGGGACGCCTGGCACCTGAGCACCGGCCCGGTCCTGATGGCGGACCCCGCGCGGCCCGTGATGCTCTACAACGGCGCGACCCAGGACGCCCACTGGCGCATCGGCTGGGCGGCGTTCGACGCCGCCCTGACCCGCGTCGTCGCCCGCTCGGACGACCCGCTGATCACGCCGCCCCCTCCGACCGGCACGGACACGGACATCGCCTTCGCGGCGTCCGCCGTGGAACAGGGCGACGAGGTCCGGCTGTACTACTCGGTGTCCGACCAGTACCTGCGCCGCACGACGATCCGGCGCGGATGAGGCCAAGCGCCGGGGGCGGGGACTCTCCTTAGAAAAGACAGACTCGTGAGCCAAGACAACTATCCCCCCGGCGCCGTCCGCGCCCTGCTGCCGACCGGCCTCGTTTCGCCCGCGACCCGCGCCGCGCTCGGGGCCAGGCTGACGCCGGACGACTCACCCCCCCAGTTCTTCGACCCAGCGACTTACCGGACGCTCCAGGCCGCCTGCGCCCGGCTGCTGCCGCAGCCCGACCGCGCGACGCCCATCCCGCTGCTGCCCGCCATCGACCGGCGACTGGCCCAGGGCGACGGTGACGGCTGGCGCTACGCGGCCCTGCCGCCGGACGGCGAAGCATACCGCCGGGGCGCGGCGGGGCTGGACCAGACCGCCAGTCTGCGCGAAGGCGCCCCGTTCGCCGCGCTCGACGCCGACGCGCAGGACCGCGTCCTGCAGGCGGTCCGGAACGGCGACGCGCCCGGCGCGGCCTGGGAGACGCTGCCC
>CAXUCQ010000626.1:0-212 GCA_964249295.1 uncultured Armatimonadales bacterium
ACAGTCTTTTGACGAAGACATCTCGGGACGTAAATACGCCAGCCTGACGGCGATCCGGCGCGTCGAGAGCAAGCCCGGCGATCTGAAATGGCTCTTTCGGTGTGACTGCGGAAATCAGAAGGTCATGCGGAAGGCGGGCGTGGTCTCCGGCCACGCCAAGAGTTGTGGTACCTGCGCCTCCCGTTTGCCGAATCGGGCGCGATTCCCACGCG
>CAXUCQ010000626.1:280-836 GCA_964249295.1 uncultured Armatimonadales bacterium
AGATAGGCTACGCCACCTACGCCGGTCGGGGCATCCGATACGATCCGGTGTTCAAGACCTTTCCGGGCTTCCTACGGCTACTTGGCCCCAAGCCCGATCCCGGCATGTCTCTTGACCGGATCGACCCTGACGGACACTACGAGCCGGGGAACGTGCGCTGGGCGGACGCGAAGACTCAGGTCATGAACCGGCGGGTTTCCCGCCGTCTGACCTATAAAGGGATCACATTGTCACCCCAGGAGTGGAGCGACAGGACCGGCCTTCCCTATCAGACGATCTGGGCGCGCATGAACGAGAACTGGACGGACGTGCGAGTTTTGGAGACCCCACTCTACCCCCCTGTCTGGCTCAGGAATGTGTATTGTCCCTGTTGCGGCGAGCCGATCCCGATTGGCCCATTCATGCCGAACCTGCCGGCAGGGTGACTAGGGCTGTTTGGGCATGGCGATCTGCTGGAGCAAGTTGCGGATTTCGTGCAGGACCTCCAGCCGCCAGGGGATGTTATCCTGCAACAGACTCAGTATCCGCTGCCCTTTTTTTCCCGTCAGGGCGAACA
>CAXUCQ010000626.1:846-2054 GCA_964249295.1 uncultured Armatimonadales bacterium
GCCAGTACCCGTACTCCATGAGCAGGTACGCGGCAATGGCCTCCTCCGGCCCCGCGCCGCCGTTCGTCTCGCCGAGAACGCTGGGCAACTGCCCCCGGCTGAACCCCCCGTAGGCCCGCTGCCAGTCGTCTATGCGCTCGTCGTATCGCTCGACGGCTTTTTTTTCACGTCGTCGAGGAGGACGCCGGCCTGGGCGCGGGACACGTAGGCGGTCAACACCGGCAGGGGGATCGAGTCGATCTGCGCCGCGCTCGGCTCGGTGACTCTCTCCCCGCCTTTGGCGTAGCCCGTCAGGTGGACGCGGGCGTAGCTCAGGTTGTAGGCGATGCTGTACGCGGTCGGGTTGTACCCGCCCGCCGCGTCCCGGCGCAGGTTGAAGTCCTGGATGCCGTCGCCGGTCTGGATCAGACTCAGCGTGTCCTCGTCGCGGGTCTCGAACGCCCATTCCACGACCGCCGCCGGCTCGATCTGCGAGAGGTCGAAGGCCTTGTCGGGGACCGAACATTTCCTGCCGGACTGGACCGATAGGACCGTGATCGTGCGTGTGTCGTCTGCCATCTTTTCTCCTCACCGTCTCGCCCCAGAAGGCGTCACATATTCGCGAAGGAAACCATCGCCAGCAGCCCGTCCGTGCTTTTCATGTCGTAAGTCGTGTGGATCATGTTGGGGCCGAGGTTGCTGGGCTTGGTGACGCCTCGACCGAACAGCTTGAACGTCATGGCAACGCCGCTGCCGGTCGTCCCCATGTTGACGACCAGCGTCTGGTCGCTGCCGTCCTGCGAAAGTTTCGTCGTCGCGCGAGCGTTCTGGGTGACCGTCACGGTGCCGCCGATGCCCGTCATGATCAGTCCGGGAGGCAGCCAGAGGTACTTCGGGTTGCTCCCGGACACGGACGGGCCGATGGAGCGGGTCGCCCCCGTCCTGATCTGCCAGGCCACGCGGGAATAGTGCGAGACCCCGACAAGCGAGGACTGCGCGGCGGACTTGAAGTCCGCCGCCGAGAGGGAGCCGGAAGGCGGTGCGGCGAGTGCGGCAACGGACGCGCTCTGCGGGTCCGCCGACATCCCCTGGAAACCGAGTTGGATCGCGGAAGTCGCGCCGTTGGCGGCCCAGTCGATCTGGCCGGTGAAGCCGGAGCACTTGTTTAAGCCGTACACATCGGGGGAATCCCCGGAATTCGCATCGGCCCAAACCGTAAGGTTATGGTA
>CAXUCQ010000627.1:0-775 GCA_964249295.1 uncultured Armatimonadales bacterium
ACAGCATCCGGGGCTTCCGGGGAGGGTGACGACGGCTTGGGCGGGACCGGCATTCTTTCGCTGCGGACAGGGACTTACGGCGTGCGGGCCGCGAAGACGGCGGGGTAGCGGCTGGGGTGCAGGAAGACTTTCTGGAAGCGGCGGATCAGCAGGCCGCCGTGGGCGCCGTCGGCGTAGCGGTGGTCGAAGGTGAAGCTGATCGTGACGCACTCCGCCACGGCGACGGTCCCATCCCGGACGATGGGCATGGGGCGCGGGCGCCCCACCCCGACGATCAGCGGGCAGCGGCAGTAGGGGGACAGCGGGGCCAGGGCGTTGTCGATGCCCAGCACGCCGAAGTTGCTGATGATCGCGGAGCCGAACCGGTCGTCGGGCAGCCCGAAACGCCGCAGCGAAACGTTGAGCGTGAAGTGGACGAAGTCTTCCAGGGCCAGGGTCAGGCGCAGCAGCCACACGGGCATCCGGGCGGTCATGCGGTCGATGCGCCGGGTGTCCGGGTCTTCGCCGCGCCGCAGCCGGCCCACGGCCTCGTCCGAGAGGCGGGCGGTCTCGGCCAGGCTGTGGCCCGGCACGTCCCGCAGCGCGAAGCCGGAAAGGTCCAGGCGGCCTCCGGCTTTCAGCAGGGTCGTGATGAAGATGTCCGTCCGGGCGCGTCGGTACAGGTTCTGGGCGCGCAGCAGGTGGTTCAGTTCGGGGTGTTCTTCGAGGCAGGCCGCGATGATCTTGGCGATGAAATGGGTCAGCGAGGGCCGCTGGGGGCCGGGGCAGGCTTTCA
>CAXUCQ010000627.1:785-2005 GCA_964249295.1 uncultured Armatimonadales bacterium
GGGTCTCGGGGGCGCCGCCAGGCAGCGAGGGCGATCTTGCGATAGGTGGTGAGCGTCTGCTTCGGCCCGAGCGGGATGTGTCCCATTCCCCTGCCCCTTTTGTCCAACGGCGTCTTTCGCGCTTGGCCGCTTGTATCACCCTATTGTACCCTGTGTCGGGGGTGCAACTCTTGGAAGGCTGTGGTGTCAGGCAGAAGGGAGGACACTGCCATGATTTCCGTGTTGTACATCCTGACGGGCCTGCTGTTGATCGGGGTCTCCGTCCCGCTCGTGCGGCGCCGCGTCCGGCCAAACCCCCTGTATGGGTTCCGCACGCCGAAGACGCTCGGGGACGAGGAGATTTGGTATGACGCCAACGAGTTCAGTGGGCGGATGCTGCTGCGGGCCGGGGCCGTGACTTTTCTGGGCGCGATGGTGCTGGCGTTCATGCCCCTGCCTTTTGCGGCGAAGGCGCTGGCGGACGCGGCGGTGACGCTGGTCAGCGTGCTGTGGGCATCGGCGGTCAGTTTCGCCTACTTGCAGAAGTTGTGATCGGGTCAGACAAAGAAAAGCCCCGGCGATGTGTCGCCGGGGCTTGTTGGTTCAGGCGCTCGCTTTGTGCTCGTAGTAGTCCGAGATGTGCTCGTAGACGTGGTCGGGGAACTGCAGGTCGCGGTAGACGTTGCCGGAGTCGGGGTCGTCGGGGTTGGGGATGATGGGGAATTCCTGCTCGGACTGGTACTGCAGAATCTTCTCGCGCTTGGGCGGGTTGTAGTCCTTGCCCTGGACCTGGAGGTATAGGGCGCGGGCCTGTTCCTCGCTGAAGTCCTTGTCTTTGCTGAGGTAGCCGAGCACTTCGTCCTCGCTCAGGAAGTGGCGGGCGACCATGGCGAAGACGAGGCGGCCGTAGTGGCCGATGTCCTTGCCGGCATCGAGCGAGTCCAGCAGGTGCGCCATCATGCCGCTTTTGCGCAGTTCTTCCACGCCGTTCGTGTTTTTCACGTCGTTCTTTTCCTGGGTTGCCATGGGTTCCGATCTCCTGTGTCCAAAGAGTGACAGGGGGATTCTGCCCGGCGGCGCGACTTATCAAACATATGTTTGTCGCACCAGGTCGCGGACGCGGCCCGCCCAGACGCTGTCGGGGTAGCGGTCGAGGAAGCTGCCGAGGACGGGGCGGGCGGCGGCGGGGTCGGTGTCGACCAGGAGCTGCTTGACCCGCTTGAGCTGGGTCCGGCGGATCA
>CAXUCQ010000628.1:0-2003 GCA_964249295.1 uncultured Armatimonadales bacterium
GGCGGCGCCCGCGCCGGGCGACGTCGTCATCTACGGCGGCGGCCCGGCTGCCGCCGCCGGCCTGACCCTGGCCGCGTTCGGCGGCGGCGCCGTCGAGGAAAGCACGGACCAGTCCTTCACGCGCGGGCATTCCGTCAGGATCACGACGCTGGACGCCTACCAGGGCGCGACCCTGACGTTCGGCACGCCGGTCGCCCTGGGCGACCTGGCCGCGACAACGCGCTTCCTCACCTTCACGCTGCGGGTCAGCTCGATCCCGTCCTCCGGGCCGCGGACGCCGTTCGCCCCCGCGCCAGGCTTTGGCGGAGGCCGGTACGGCCCGCAGGGATTCAATCAGCCGCCCACCGGCTTCGCATCCGCCTCCGCGCCGGCGGTCCAGAACGTCCACCTCATCCTGACTCTCGCGAGCGGCGCCAAGACCGACCTGCTCCGCCCGCTGCCCAACGCCGGGGAGGCGCAGTCGGGCGTGGACCAGTGGGTCAACGTCGCCGTGCCGCTCCCCGCCCTCGGCTTCCCGGCGGGTTCGTCCTCGCCGCTGCAGAGCGTCACCCTCGCCGGTGACGACTACGCGGTGATCTACGTCGGGCAGATCAAGGTCACCCAGGACGACACGCCGATCACCTGCTTCGCCGGTGACGAGCAGACGGTGGGCGTCGGCCAGCCGGTCGCCCTGCGCGGCTCCGCCGCGGGCGGGCTGAGCGCGCTGCACTTCGCCTGGACGCTCGACGACGCCGTCGGCACGCCCGAGCAGGCCTCCGGCCCGGCCGTCACGACGGCGTACCTGCACGCCGGCGACCACAAGGTGACGCTGGTCGTCAGCGACCTCGACGGCCTCAAGAAGCCGGCCACGTCCACGACCGTGATCCACGTCCGGTAGTCTCCGTCCGCGTCGAGCCGCCTATGTCTGTACTTCTGCCCGAGTTGAACGGACCGCCCCCCCCCAAGCGGGGGCCGGTCCTGGCCCTGCTCGTCGCCATGCGGCCCAAGCAGTGGACCAAGAACCTGCTGCTGTTCGCGGGCCTGCTGTTCACCCTCGACGCGCGGCACGGGGCGGGCGACTTCCAGCGCGCCGGGCTGGGCTTCGTCCTGTTCTCCCTGCTGTCGAGCGTGGTCTATCTGGTCAACGACGTGGTCGACCGTGAGAGCGACCGGCGTCACCCGCGCAAGAAGCGCCGCCCCATCGCGTCGGGCGAGGTTGCGCCGTCGCTCGCCGTCGGCGCCGCCGCCGTGCTGGGCCTGGTCAGCCTGACGCTGAGCTTCGCGCTGGGCCTGGGGTTCGGGCTGGCGGCGCTGGCGTACTTCGCGCTGACACTTCTGTACTCGTTCCACATCAAACACGTGGTCCTGCTCGACGTGCTCGCCCTGGCGGCGGGGTTCGTGCTGCGGGCCATCGCCGGGGCCGTGCTGATCCACGTCTCGATCTCGCCCTGGCTGATTCTGTGTACGCTGATGCTGGCGCTGTTCCTGGGCCTGTCCAAGCGCCGGGCGGAGATCCTGGCCGTGCAGCAGTCCGGCACGCTCGGCACGCGGCGCATCCTGGAAGAATACAGCGCGGAGATGCTCGACCAGATGATCGTGATCGTGACCTCGGCCTGCCTGATGTCGTATGCGCTCTACACCATCGACTCGCCCGCCGCGAGCCGCCACCATTACCTGATGCTGACGATCCCGTTCGTCATCTACGGCATCTTCCGCTACCTGTATTTGATGCACCGCCGCTCGCTCGGCGAGTCCCCCGACGCCGTGCTGCTGGAAGACCGCCCCATGCTGGTCAACGTCCTGCTGTGGGGCCTGACCACGGCCCTCATCGTCACCCACCTGCTCGACAAGACCGTGTCGCTGTTGCCGCACTAGTCGCCCTACGGAAGAAGTTCCCCCATACCTCGCCATGCTGATCGCGATTCTCGAGAGGTCCCAAGCCCGCAGAGGGTGTTGTCGGTCAAGCACGACCGAAGCAGGGAGGGAAAGATGACCGACGACCTGGGAAAAGACACGCCCCGGAC
>CAXUCQ010000629.1:0-2001 GCA_964249295.1 uncultured Armatimonadales bacterium
GCCGGGGGGCGGACGCGCGGGCGGGCGGCTCGGTTGCCAAAGAAAAGGCCCGTGTGGTATAATCCGCTGGAATCCGACACAGGAGTTTTGTATCTTTCATGGACACGAGTGACTTCCGCAACGGCATCTCCATCATCATGGACAGCGATATTTACACCATCACCGACTTCCAGCACGTCAAGCCGGGCAAAGGCGGGGCGTTCGTCCGCTCGACGCTCAAGAACATCAAGAACGGGCGCACGATCGACAAGACGTGGCGCGCGGGCGAGCGGATGGAGCAGGCGATCTTAGAGCGCCGGCCCATGCAGTACCTCTACAACGACGGCACGGAATACTTTGTCATGGACCCGGACACGTTCGACCAGATCTCGATCCGCAGGGAACAGATCGGCGACGGCGTCAAGTACCTGAAGGAGAACATGGACCTGAGCGTCATGTTCCACAAGGAGCAGATCATCGGCGTCGAGGTCCCCAACTTCGTCGAGCTGGAAGTCGTCGAGACGGCGGGCAGCGAGAAGGGCGATACGGCCTCGGGCGGCGGCAAGCCGGCCACGGTCGAGGGCGGCGCGGTCGTCAACGTCCCGTTCTTCGTCAAGGTCGGCGACAAGATCAAGATCGACACCCGCAGTGACCAGTATCTGGAGCGCGTCAAGTAACGACATCTCTCCAATTCACTATACCTCTGAGGACACCGCCGTCCCCCTGCACTTGGAGGGGAAGCCAACTATGCCCGCACCGATAGACCTGTCAGAAATCCCGAGTCGCCCCGCCAAGCCCACCGGCCTGTTCGGCGGGAGGCGACGGAACAGTCGTGGGACCGGCCTCGCGATCGACGAGTACGCCCGGAAGGTGATGTGGGCGGCCTTGGCGGTCAGTGTTCTGCTGCTGGCGTACCTGCTGATCGGCCTGTACAGCGGGGCCTGGGCGAAGGCCTCCATGCGCCTGCTGTACCACACCAGCATGGCCGACTACAACCGCCAGATGGACAACATCACGTTCGTCTTCCGCGGCCTGCAGCTCAGCACGCTGGTCTTCGTCATCGGCTTCCTGATCTGCTGCCTCCACGACGAGAGCGTGGGGTACATCCTGCTGGGGACGGGGATGGTCTTCTACGCCGCGCTGCCCGCGCTGACGTCCCAGGTCTACGACTTCCGCGGCTTCAAGACGAGCCTGGCGACGCAGAACTTGATGCAGGACTTCCAGCTGCTGGCCTGGGTGTTTTTCGCGCCGGGCGTGATCTGGACCTTCGGCGACCTGCTGCGGCGGTTCCGCAGCGCCGCCGAGGCCGCCGCCATCGACCGAGCCAACCTGAAATACGGCGCGAACGTCAAGAAGCAGCAGGCGACGAAGCAGAAGCGGGTCTTTTTGGGCCGCTGCTACGAGGGGCCGTACTGCCGCGGCGAGATTCGGGAGCGCTGCCCCGTCTTCCTCAAAAAGCGCGGCCCGTGCTGGTGGTACAAGGAAGGGTGCATGTGCGAGGAGCGCATCATCCTGCAAGCGGTCATCACCAAGGACTGGAAGCACCAGGCGGCCAAAGCCGACGCGGCCTACAATTTCGGCCAGAAGCGCAGCGGCCTGACCCCCGCCGCCAAGCGCCAGCGGTGCCGCGACTGCGTCATCTACAACGAGCACCAGAAGCAGAAGTACAAGGCACTGGTCGCAGTCACCCTCGTCGTCCTGCCTGTGCTGCTGTTCCTGAACGCCCCGGCCTTGCAGGCCGGCGCACAGAACGTTCTGGTCGTGATGGACCAGACCATGCGGCGCTTCTCGTTCGATCACAGCCCCTCGCGCAACGACATCCTTTACACGGCGGGCCTCCAGTGGACGGTGATCGGCGCGGTCTGCGTCATCCTGCTGGCCCAGGTGCTGAAGTTCATCGAATTCTGCTGCTTCAAGATCAAGATATAATTGCGCGTTATGGACATCGACACCATTGAACAGATCGTCGCGCTGATCAGCGAACACCCCGTTGCCGAAATCAGCGTCGAGCAGGACGGGAAC
>CAXUCQ010000630.1:0-2001 GCA_964249295.1 uncultured Armatimonadales bacterium
CATTATTGGGGGCCGGGGGGCCTCCTCTTGGGCCGGGGGCCTCTTTCCTACGCCGAGCTGCCTCCCTCGGGCCGGGTCGCTTCCATCCTTCCGAGCGGCCTCCTCCCTCGCGCGGGTTTCCACGGCCCCTACGGCGGGTAAAACGTCGTCGGACACCACCATTCTCAAAGCATCGTCCTCCAACCCGAAAGGCACCCGTATGAACCCCGCAGACATCAAAGAGCACATGGAAGTCGTCGGCTCCGACAACGCCCACGTCGGCATCGTCGACCACCTCGACGGCGACCGCATCAAGCTGACCCACCACGACTCCCAGGCCGACGGCAAGCACCACTTCCTGCCCCTCTCGACCGTCGCCTCCGTCGGCGAGTTCGTGACCCTGTCCCTGACCAAAGCCGAGGCCGAGTCCCAGTGGGTCGCCGAGTAGCCGACCCGCCGATGTGGTAAAACGACGGGAGCGGCGCAGGGTGCCACAGAACCCTGCGCCGCTTTTGTTGCCTCAAGACACCGCCCGCGTCAGCGGGTTTCCGCCGGTTCAGCCTTGGATCTGTTGCAACAGGCCCGCCACGTCGGCGACGGACCAGTGTTCGGCGATCTTGCCGCCCTGTAAACGGTCGATGCGAATCGTTGAGAGTGACACAGACCGGCCTGTTGGTAGGACGCCCCCGAACTCCCCCGTGTGCGTCCCGCGCGATGTCAGGTGCGTCACCACCCGGTCCCCCTCCGCGACCTGCTGCAGTATCTCCACGCGGACGTCGGCAAAGGCGGTAAACGCCGTGAAAAATCCTTCATGGTACGCCCGCAGCGCCTCCAGTCCGACGCCGCTCCCCCCCGGCGTAGCGTGGTTGACGCAGGCCGCTGTCCAGAAGTTCGGCAGGGCCGCGAGATCGCCGCCGATCCAAACGGTCTGGATGAAGTCCCGGATCGTTCGCTTGTTGTCCTCCGACTCAGCCACGTTAAATCCTCAGTCCCTTCACGTCCTGGGCGCGCGCCGCCTTCTGCCGTCCCCACCGGCCACGCGCTTCCTCGAACGAGATCGTGCGGCCCGCCTTGATGTCGGCAAGTCCCTCGGCGACGGCCCGGCACGTCTCCTCGTAATCCGCGCTGACCGCGCACAGGGCGGTCAGCAGTAGACCTCCGGCGTCAGTCCCCCCAGGACTGAAGTCCGAGGCCGTGGAGCGCATCCTGCCCGCCTCTGCGGGCGTCGGATGATCCGAGTTCCTTGCGCCCGCGCAGGCGGGCAATCTGCTTTTCCCAGCCCAGGACTTCAGTCCTGGGAGGACCCATGCAACCGAACGACGCCCTTCACCAATACTTCAAGCGCGCGTAGCACGTCGAGATCGCCAGGCCGCAGCCTAGCAGCGGCCACAAAAAGCCCGCCGCGCCCCCCAGCAGCAGGCCCGTCGGACTCGGAGCCGCCTCCGGGCCTGCCCCGCCGTCGGGCGCGGCATGGGCGGGGTGGCCCAGGTGCAGAGTCGTCGCCACCAGGATCAGCGGCAGCACGCACGCCAGCAGCCCGCCCAGCACGATGCTGCCGACGCCGATCACCTCCAGCACGCGCCCGCGCTTGCGGCCCGCCGCCCGCAGCACGGCCTCGGCGACGATGCCGCCGTACAAGGGGCCGATGAAGAACACGAAGAAACTGATCTGCGCCATAATCAGCGCGCCGACGATGCCCGTCACCAATCCGGCGACGACCGCCAGGGCCAGGCGCGCGGGCGGAATCCGGTACAGGGCCATTTTGCGCAGCGAAGCGCAGTCCGGGCAGCGCATCCCCGCCGGGCCGGCCACCATACATTTGGGGCAGATCGGGCGGTCGCACTTGCCGCAGGACACGGCGGTCTCGACGCGCGGGTGACGGTAGCATTGCATACCGTTAAGGATACGACAAGGCAGGCCGTCTCTCCTTCCGTCGCAGGGGGTGAAGAAGCCGCCCCGTCTCCGGTACGGCGCGTGAGCGGCAACAACGAATGGGCGCATTGCGATGCGCCCCTATGGGGG
>CAXUCQ010000631.1:0-2001 GCA_964249295.1 uncultured Armatimonadales bacterium
GATCGAACTGCTCGTCGTCATCGCCATCATCGCGATTCTCGCCGCTATTCTTTTCCCCGTCTTCGCCCAGGCCCGCGAGAAGGCCCGGCAGATCACCTGCGCGTCCAATATGCGGCAACTCGGCCTCGCATTCTTGCAGTACGCGCAAGACAATGACGAGATGCTCATGTCGCCGTATTACTTCGGCTACGTGACCAGTTCCGGCACGGGCGCGACGCCGCTGGAACCGTACATCCATAACCATACGGCTTCAAACAAGAGCACCATCTGGGCCTGCCCCGATCTGCAAAGCTACTACACAGGCGCGGTCACATACAACAGCTATCTTCGCACCTACGCGATGAACGAGTTCTTGGTGGGACCAGGTCCCACTGTTGATACAAATAAACTGGAAACAAAATCCACTCTTAGCGATCCCGACTCGTGCTACCCGCGTGTGAGTGACGAAACAGCGACCTATAACACAGGGACTGATGCGCCGGTCTACTATGATGACGCCTCATTGAACACAGCACGTATCGCGGCACCGGCGCAGACGGATCTTCTCCTGGAAGGGATACCGGAGGCTGCGGCCACCAGCAGCAAATACGATGGCGCAACAAATGCCGCTGCGAGTTGGATGATGGCGGAAGGCTTTTGGAACACGGATGCTGCCGCAGCGCATTACTACTACACGGCGCAGAGTGCGACGGTTCCTTACCACAAAACAGTGAACAACTACCTGTTCTGTGACGGCCACGTGAAGGCCCGCGCTCCCGAGAAACAGGGCTATGACATCACTCAGCACGTCCAGGACAACATCTGGATGGTCGTCGATGGCCGTGACGGCAGTCCACTCCCGACGAGCGGCTGTAACTGACCGTTGCTCAGTATCCGATCAGTCAAGGGCAGCCCCCAGCCACAAAACTGGGGGCCTCTTTTCGATTCAGAAATCGATGTGTTTGGAGAGTAGCTTCCAGCAAGGGATGAATTCAGCGATGACCTTCGACAAACCAAACATGGGCCTCTGCCTGCTGCTGTTGGTGGGCCTAATGACGCCGCAAGTCGCGTCCGCACGAACGGCGCAGAGTGCGAGCGCCGCGCAGCCGTCCCAAGCGTCCGTCGCGGCCAAGTCGGCGTTCGGCACGATCACGGCAAAAGACGCCGACGCCGCACATGCCCTCGACGCCAAAGACATCGCCGGGGCGCAGAAACTCATCGGCAAGTCCGGTGCGTTCCGAGGGACCGTGGCGGAGGTCTACTCGCCGCGCTCCAACGGCGTCGTTCTGGTGAATTTCGCCAAGAACCACGACGACGCCCTCACCGCCGTGCTGATGCACGACGACTACGCTAGGTTCCCGGACATGCAGACGCTGACCGGGAAGCAGGTCTTGGTGTCCGGGACCTTCACGGCCTACAAAGGGCGTCCCGAGATCATCCTGACCGCGCCCAGCCAGGTCCACGTCGTCCGTTGAGGCTTTTGTTGGACCCCTTGCAAAAAGGCGGGGCATACGAGGGCGGGGGACCCCGCTCCTGCGAGCCGTCGCACCCGTCGCACCATCCGGTGTAGGGGCGGGGTCCCCCGCCCTGATCTTCCACAGCCGAAAGAACGCGCATGAAATTCGTCGGAATCCTCCTGGCCGCCTCCGCAGCGGCGATGCTCGGATTGACCGGGCGTGCCGACGCCTGGGGCAAGACCGGACACGCCTACGTCAACGGCGCCGCCGTCGGCACGCTGCCCCAGGACACGACCCAGGGCAGGTTCTTCGCCGCCAACAAGCAGTTCCTGATCGACCACAGCAGCGACCCCGACATCTGGCGCGAGACAAACCGCGCGGAAGGGCCGCACCACTTCATCGACATGGACGCCTACGGCTCGCCGTCGGCGTTCGCGCTGGGGGCGAATTATTTGAACGTCTGTGCCACGGCATCGGGACAGTGCTCGGAAGAGGCGGGGGTGGTCGCCGCGGGTATTCGGGACGTCTTATTAGGCCGGCAGGAGGTGTTCAGCCTCGAGTACCC